>NZ_JBEXSJ010000008.1:0-251756 GCF_040613535.1 Kribbella sp. NPDC006257 | reverse complement strand
CAGGTCGAAGAGGCTCAGGATCACCTTGTGCGGCGTACCGGTCGAGATGAACGACGTCTGCGACCTGGCCTGAGGTCGCGGCCGCGGCGGCGCCGGCCGGCGAGATCCCGGCGCTCGCTTGCGTGCTGATCGAGCTCGGCGAGGACGAGGTGACACTGGTCGCGAGCGACCGGTACCGGCTGTCGGTGCGCAAGCTGCAGCCGCTCAGTTTCCGCGGTCACCCACGGAGTCTGCTGGTCAACGCTGTGGAGTTGGTCGACCTGGGCCGCTGGGCAGCCGCCGCAGAGCGCATCACCGTCGAGAGCAACCCCAACGGCACAGCATTACTCCGCACCGAGGACGCGACGAGAGAATTGCGGGTGGTCGAGGACGAGTTTCCGGCGTACCAAGTGATGCTGGACGATCTGCCGGCACCGGTCTGCCGGGTGGTGGTGGACCGCCTGCGGCTGCTGGAGCTGCTCACCGGCGGAATGGTTGCCCTCGACATCAAGTCCGGCAAGCTGACGGTGAGCGAGGTTGCCGCCGGCGAGATCGGATCTCTCGAGGTGGTCGGGGCCGGGGACGTCCGGATCGGGTTCACGGCGGCGGTGCTGGCGGCCGCCTTGAGCGTGAGCGTCGGACCCGACGTACTGCTGGAGATCTCCGAACCAGCCCGGCCGGTCACCGTCCGGTCAGCCGATCAGGGCACTTTCACCACCCTGGTCATGCCTGCACGTCTCGACGGGTGACGCGCGGCTACTCGGGCATCGGCCCGCACGCCGCCGGCCCGGCGCTCACCGCGTACACGCTGCCGCGCGCAGTACTGCTGATCCTCGGCGGCGTCCTCGGTGACCGCCACGGGCACGCTGCGTTCGGTTCGGACTGCCGTGAAATGAGCGGATAGGGGTACCTTGAGGGGATCGGAGGGGTGGACGTTCACTGTCGAACGCCTTGGAGTCTCCGGTTGTGACGAGGCGATCTCGATGTCGTTCCCGCTCTACCTACCGTCATCCCGCCCGCAGCCACGTTCCCGGCAGGTCAGCCCTGCCCCAGCCGGTGCGCGCCGGAGAGGGCCGGACATCGCGAGTCCACCCGTCGCCGGCCGCTTGACCGGCGTGGGCGAGCCGGTACGCCGTACGCCGTCCGACATCACCCTCGCGGTGATCTTCGCCGAGCTGACGGCGGCCCGCGCCGCGAACCAGGCCGAACGCGGCACCCCCCGGCTCGGCAACGCCGGCGGCCCCCGCGCGGACCGCCTGCTGATCAGCCTGGAGACCTGCGTCCACGCCCTCGAGGACCGCAACCTCCCGATCCCGCCAACCCTCCGCGACGAACTCCGCCTCCGCCGAGCCCTCTACCCGACCCACCGCCGCTAGCTAGCCGCGCCCCGCCCGAGGCGACTTGCTCTGACTCGCGCGGTCCCAAATACTCACGTGGTCAGCGGACGACGTGGGAAGGGATCCGACGATGGCAGACCGGCCTGTGTCGCTGCAGGACTTGATCCGTGCCAGGCAGGCGGGCCTGTTCGTCGGCAGGACCGAGCCGTTGCGGCTGTTCGAACAGAGCCTGACGCTGCCGATCGACGATCCCCGGCGGCGGTTTCTCTTCAGCCTTCACGGGGCTGCCGGGATCGGCAAGACCTCGCTCGTGCGGCAATGGCAGCGGGTCGCGCAGAGCCACCACTACCGAACGGCCTATGTCGACGAGGCTGCCTTCGACGTCCCTTCGGCGATCGAGATGCTCGCGACCGACCTGAACCAACAGGGGGCCCGGTGCGAGGCGTTCACCGAGCAGTTGGCGTTGTACCGGAAGCGGCGACATGAAGCGGCGTCCGACCCCGGCGCACCGTCCGGTGTCTCGTCCCTGCTGACCCGATCGGCTGTCCGGATCGGCTTGCGCGCCGCCAGGGACATCCCGGTCGTCGGCGCCTTCGCCGGCGAGATCGACAAGGACGAGGCCGCCCGGCAGGCGGATCAGGCGCGGATGTTTCTGGCCAGGCGGTTCGCGCGGCAGCAGGATCTGGAACTGTTGCTGAACCCGATCGAAGTCCTCTCGCAGGTCTTCCTGAAGGATCTTCGCGCGGCTGCTGCCGATGGACCGATCGCCTTGTTCATCGACACCTACGAGCGCACCGGACAGTTCCTGGAACGCTGGCTCCTGGAGGTGCTGGAGGGCCGGCACGGCGACCTGCCGCCTGCCCTGGTCATCGCCATCTCCGGGCAACATCGCCTGGATCCGAACGCGTGGGGCGACTATCTGGGGATCCGCGCCGACATCGAGTTGGAGGTCTTCAGCGACAGCGAGGCACGCCAGCTACTGGCCACCCGCGGCGTGGACAACCCGCAGGCGGTCGAGACCATCCTGGAGCTCTCCGGCCGGCTGCCGGTTCTGGTGGCGACCCTCGCCGAATCCTCCGCCGACGGTGCCGATGTCATCAACGACGACAGCGACAGCGCCGTTGATCGCTTCCTGAGAGTGGAGCCGGACCGGGACAAACAGGAGACCGCTCGCGCGGGCGCGCTCCCTCGACGGCTCGACAAAGATGTCATCGCTGTCATCGCCGACGGGCCGGTGGATTTCGACTGGCTCCGACGGCTGCCGTTCGTCGTCGGACAGACGGACGGATTCCGGTACCACGAGGTCGTTCGTACACCGATGCTGCGATCGCTGCGTCGCAGCGCGCCGCAGGACTGGAACGATCACCAGCTGGCGCTGGCCGACTATTACCGGACCCGGAAAGCCGCCTTGGCGCTGACCGATCGATCCGGCTGGAAGGACGACCGGTGGCGCGATCTCTTCCTCGAGGAGAAGTACCACGACCTGTGCGCCCGGGGCGCCGCCGGATTGAGCGATGCTCTGCACGGCTTGGTCGATTGCTACGACCGCTCGCGGGAATCGGTGGCCCGATGGGCACAGATGATCGCCCAGGCCGGACAAGATGCAGGCCTTTCCGCCGTTCGCGACCGCGGCCGGCGTTTGACGGCGTGGCTCAACGACGGGACCGAGGGCGCGCTGGCGCTGCTGACCGACCTCGCCGCGGACACCACACTGGATGACGCACATCGCGGTACGGCGCTCGCCGAGCGAAGTCAGATCCATGAGAATGCCGCCCGCTACGAAGCAGCCCTGTCCGACCTCGAACAAGCCGTCGCGCTCTGTCCCGATGTGCACTGGATCGTCGCCTGGCGAGGGAACGCTCACCACCAGCTCGGCCACGACGACGAGGCCCTCCAGGACCTGACCAGGGCCCGTCGAACTCGATCCGGGCTACAGCTGGGCGATCACGAGCAGAGGAATGGTTTACAGCGACCTCGGGCGCTACGACGAAGCTCTGACGGACTTCACCCGGGCCATCGAGCTCGAAGCCGACGACTCGGCATGGGAGCACACCCTGCGCGGTCGCGTCTTCCAGGACATGAGCCGGTACGACGAGGCGCTGGCCGACTTCACCCGCGCGATCGAACTCGATTCCGCGGAACCGTGGGCAGTCACCTCTCGAGGCCATGCCTACCGGGAGCTGGAACGCTACGAAGACGCCATCGCCGACTTCACCCGGGCTATCGAACTCGACGGCGAGTACACCTGGGCAATCAGCGACCGCGGCGAGACCTACCGGGAGCTGGAACGCTACGACGAGGCCGTAGCTGACTTCACGCGCGCCATCGAGACCTGGCCCGAGAGCGAATGGCTCTTCGGCACCCGTGGTGACACCTACCGCGAGATGGAACGTTTCGACGACGCCGTCGCCGACCTCACTCACGCCATCGAACTCAACCCCGGCTACAGCTGGGCCATCGCGGCCCGGGGTGGGGTCTACGAGGATCAGGAACGGTACGACGAGGCGCTGGCCGATCTCAGTCGCGCGATCGAGCTCAGACCCGACTACGTCTGGGCACTGCGCAGGCGCGGCGGCGTCCATCAAGCAATGAAGCGCTATGACGACGCGTTGGCCGACTTCACCCGTGCGATCGAGCTCGACCCCGAGTGCGATCTCTGCTTTGCCGGCAGGGGCGACGTCCACCGCGAGTTAGCCCGCGACGATGACGCTCTGGCCGACTTCACCCGTGCGATCGAACTCGACCCCGACTACAGCTGGGCGCTGGGCAACCGGGGACAGCTCTACCTCGACCTCGGACTCTTGGCAGAGGCCGAGGCGGACCTCGATCGCGTCATCGAATTGGTGCCTGCAGATGGCTGGGCCTACTACTTGTCGGCAATGCTGCTTCGCCAGCGTGGCGATCACGAGGAGGCCGGCAAGCGGCTGACGCATGCCTTGCAGCTGGATCAAGCAAACCTGGCCGGCGCCGGGGAACCTGACCGCATCGCGTTCAACGTCATGGTCTATTTCGTAGCGCTTGGCGACGATGAGGCGGCTAAGGCCCAGCTGCGCGCTGCCCTGACCAACAGGCCGGCCGTTACCGCGGTCGACGACGTCCTGGCCGACCTTCGCGACCTGACGGCGTACGCGAATCCCTCTCCGGTGATCGTCGACCTGGTGTCAGCGCTTGAGGAGTACAGGGCGCTCCGAACCGCGTCGCGCTGACCCGCGGATCGCCAGGTGGGTGGTGATTGCGGCGAGCACCCAGACAGCGGCCAAGGTACCCATCGCGAATTTGTCGCCGTTCTCCTCGTCGAAGAGGAGCAGCATGGCGAGGTTGGCGGCGGCATGGGCGGCTGTCGCCACGGCCAGGTTGGCGCCGCGGGCGAGTTGCAGGACGGCGCCCATCACAATGGACAGCGCGACGGCCATCACCACGAAGAGTCCCATGTAGACGAGGCCGTGCTCGAAGCCGCCGATGTGCCAGAACCCCCACAACAGGCCGACTGTCACCGACGAACGTAGTACGGAGAAGCGCGTTTGGAGGTAGGGCTGCAGGTAGGCGCGCCAGCCGAGTTCCTCGCCCGCTGCGCCCACGATCATCGTCAGAACCAAAGCCCAGAAGGGGAACTGCAGCTCGTCGCTGCGGGTCGAGCGTCCGGCGATCAAGTAGACGCCCGCCGAAACCAGCATGACCGCGACCACGATCCCGACGATCAACGCTGACTTTGCTGCGACCGTCGCGGCCGGGGCGAAGCGGACCTGGACCCGCGTGGATCGCCGGAACAGGAGGAACATCACACCGACTGCCATGGCTGGTGCGAATTGCACCAGTTGGATGAGGTCGATGCTGGGGCCAGCGGTGGACTGCACGGCGTTGAGAGCGCCGGAGAAGATCATGGTGACCAGGTAGAAGACCAGTACTCGCAGGAACATCTTCACTCCGGGAGATAGGGCGCGAGCAGCATGTCGAGCTGGTCTCGCAGGAAGTTGGTCAGGGAGCCCCAGCCGTTCACTGCCCAGACCTGCAGGGCGCCGTTGAAACAGACCAGGGTCAGTCGTGCGAGAGCCGGTACGTCGACGTCGGGCTTCAGCTCGCCGGCCTGCTGAGCAGCAGCAAGCAAGCGGGCGGAGCTGTCGACGATCGCGGCCGAGTGCGCGAGCGCATGCGCCCGGAATTCGGGATCAGCGACGTCCAACTGAACGAAGCCGAGCCCGTTGCCGAGCTCCTCGCGGTGCTTGATGTGCGCGATGCTCGACAACGCGAAGTCGCGCAGGGCCGCCATCGGCGAGCTGTTCCGCGCCTCGGCCTCCGCGACCGCGCGCAGCACCATCACCGGTGATCGGGCCGCCGAAGCCAGCAGCAGGCCGCGCTTGGACCCGAACCGCTGCATCAGGGTCGGCGGAGCCAGCCCGACCCGGGCGCCGACGGCCGCGAGGGTGAGCTTCGCCGGGCCGAGCTCGGCCAGCACCTGGCGGGTGGCGTCCAGGATCGCGTCGTCGCTGATCAGGCGCGGTCGGGCCACTGGACACTCCTCGATAGTTTACGAATAGCCGTTCACTAACGAGATGGAGAGTAACAGAATGACTGCGAGGTCAGTTATCCCAGTGACGACGGGTGGACGGTGAGTTACTGCGGGTGACCGCGGCCTCGCTAAGGTCTGTGCCGTCCGGCCCCCCGCCAAGGGCCGGACTTGTCGTACCAACGGGAGCACTGCCATGCGTTTCGCCCGCATCGTCCTCGGGCTTGTGCTGACTCTGGCCGGATTGCTAGCCACGGTCCCCGGCGCCGTCGCCGCCTTCTGGCTGGTCGGCCCGGACAACACCGTCGACACCGGTGAGCAGCGGCTGACCAGCAAGGGCCTGGCCGTGATGACCGCGCCCGATCTGCTCGACCGGCACGGCCCGACGCTGCACGTGACGGCATCGTCGGCCAAGCCGGTCTTCATCGGGATCGGCCCGGACCTCGACGTGTCCAGCTACCTCGGCAGTTCGCAGTACACGCGCGTCGTCCGGCTGAATCTGCCGCCGAAGTTCGACACCCAGGAGCTGAATGGCGGCCTGACGCCGCTCACCCCGCCGGCCGGCCTCGACTGGTGGACGGTCGAGGCGAGTGGTGCGGGCAAGCAGTCGATCTCCTGGCCGATCGCGGACGGCTCGTACGACGTGGTCGCGATGAACGCCGACGGTACGCCGAACGCCGAGATCGGCCTCACGCTCGGGGTCGAGCTGGCCGGCTTGTTCGGGACCTGCCTGCTGATCCTCGGCGCCGGGGTGGTGCTGCTGGCGATCGGTCTGCTGCTGATGTTCTACCGGCGACGCCCACCGCCGCCGGTGCCGCTGCCCGCGGTGGCAGTGGTGAAGCCGCTCCCAGAGTACGAGTTCGCCCAGTGCGGACCGGTCCAGGACGCGCCGGCCCAGGACCCGGCGCCTCACCAGACGCCGGTGGATCGCGAGCCGGCGTACCAGTCTCCGTCGTACAAGGGGCCTGTACGCCGGGTTGCCGGCGGCGCGGCTTTGTTGCTGATGACAACTGGTTGTGTCGCGATGCCGGTGAAGAACACCAGTGCCCCGATCACCAGCCGGCCGGCGGTCACGGTCGCCGACGGGCAGGCCGTGGTGACGCGCTACAACGACCTGAACAACAAGGCGAACCAGACCCGCGACCCGAAGATCTCGGCGACGATCGAGGGTGAGCCGACGCTGACGATGACCCGCGCCGGCTACCAGATCAGTCGCAAGACGGACCCGGCCGGCCAGCACCTGAGCAAACCGTTCAGCTACCTCGCACCGAAGATCGGCGCGCCGCAGTTCACGTCGTACCCGATGCGCTTCGTGGTCGACTCGGGTGTCTCCGACGATCCGAACAGCCGCCAGCTCGGCGTCTGGCAACGACAGAGCGCCGGTACGCCGTGGTTGCTGACGCAGTCGGTCTATCCCTCGACCACGATGCAGCTGCCGTCGATGGAGGGCCTGCGGATGCCGGCCAAATCCGACATCGACAAGCTGTCGAGTTTGCCGCAGTCCGCGGCCGCCACCTTGGCGGTCTACCTGACCGGCGGCACCCGATCCACCAAGGCCGGTCTGTTCACGCCGTCGCCCGGCCTCGTCAACCTGCTGAACCAGCGGGTCAAGGACGCGACGGCCGACATCGCGAAGCCGTACATCGCCAGCGTCATCGACACCTTCCGGCCGACGGGAGAGCCGGTCACCTTCATCACCTCGGCCGGTGAAGGCCTCGTCTTCCTCTCGCTCACCGAGCAGTACCTGCAGCGGATCGAGCCGGGCTCCAACGCGTACTGGACCACCGGCGACGTCACCGCGTTCAGCAGCATGGTCAAGTACACCCAGACCCTGCACCGGGACTACCTCCAGCAGGTCGCCCTCGTCATCCCGCTCAAGGGCCAGGGCAAGATCCGCATCCTCTCCGTCGACGGCCAACTCGTCGACGCCGGCGGTTCTTGATTACGGTTGGTTATCGGGGGTTGTGCGGCGGCTTGCGGCAGTTGATGCTGTAGGCCAGTTGCCGGCGAGGCGGGTGGGGATCGGTCTCGCGGCATGGGGGGAACAAGGGTGGGACATGAAATCTGGACGTTTACTTTGTGCTGCGGTCGTTCTGGTGCTGGTGGGGTGCGGACCCGAGCACGAGGTCGCAGGAAAGCGGGTGCCGGTCGCGGCTCCCGTGACGACGGCGGAATCACCGGTCGAAGCGCCGGCTTCCGAGGTCACGCCGAGTGAGGTGACGCCGAGTGAGGTGACGCCGGCGCCGGTGGTCAGTACGCCGGTGGAGCCGACCCAGCCGCCCACTTCCGCGCCGGTGACGGTGAAGCGGACGGTGGTGGAGACGAAGGTGATCCCGTTCAAGAAGAAGACGGTGCTCGACTCGTCGGTGCCGAAGGGCGAGAAGTCGGTCACCAAGCGCGGCATCAACGGCGTACGGCGGCTGACGTACGAGCTGACCCTGGTCGACGGGCAGCAGACCGCGAAACGGCTGGTCAAGCAGGTCGTCTCGACCCAGCCGGTCACCCAGATCACCACGGTCGGCACCAAGGTCGACGAGCCGTCCAGCGGCGGCGGCTGCGATCCGAACTACTCCGGCTGCGTCCCGATCGCCAGCGACGTCGACTGTTCAGGCGGGAGCGGCAACGGTCCGGAGTACGTCGACGGCCCGGTCACCGTGATCGGCTCGGACATCTACCGCCTCGACGCCGACCACGACGGTATCGGTTGCGAGTGAGCGCTTAGCGGAGTGCCGTCCTGAGTGTGCGGCCGTAGCTATGGGTGGTGTCGTAGGTCAGCCGCGTGCCGAGCAAGGTGTGGGTCACGGTGGCGTCGCCGGAGAGTTTGTGGAGCCATTGGCCGGTCACGGTGACCGTGATGGTGGGGCGCGCCATCGTGGGGTCGGAGACGGCGACCGTGGTGGTGTGGTCGGGCCGGCGTTGGGTGAGCACCGAGGCGGGGCCGTCGATGGTGAGTCCGGGGATGGTGTGGCGGTCTGGCGTGAAGGTGTTGGCAGCGGTGAGCCTGAGGGCGGGGTGGTGGATCGCCTGCAGGCGTTGGGTGTTGGAAAGCAGGCGGAGACGGCCGTGCGTGTAGGAACGTAGTTGCGACTCGCTGGCGTGGGGGACTAGGGCGTATGCGAGCGCATTACTAGTAGAGGTCAGCGTGAAGACCTTCTTAGTGACTGCGGTGTCCGGGTTCGAGGCGCGGATCACCCGGCGGCTGCGGGTCACCTCGGTGACGTCTGCAGCTACAGCGACGGGTGTGAGGAAGTAGTAGCCGACGGAGATGCCTGCGGTGACGTTTGCGTAGCGCAGCCACCTGCTGTCGCGAGTGACAAGCACCTGGTCCGTCGGTGCCGCTATCCGAGCATCCAGTGATGTCGTCACCGGTCTGGTGTCGGCACTGATGCCTGCAGCGAGTACGACGATCTCGTTGTCGAGCATGAACCAGGACTTGGTGGACCGTGCATTGCGGTAGACCACGAAGTCACTAGGGAGCGTCTCGCGCTCGGCGTACGCGACGTCGTCCGACTGAACCCATCCGGCAGCACCATACGCATCGAGAGTCGCGCCACCGGAGTACTGGTTCGTCCCGCGGGGGAAGTAGACGTACTTGTTCTGTGCCTCTGACGACGCGGTGAACACGGGCGGCTTGTCGTAGTACTGCGTGCCGTAGAGCTCCGGGATCGTACGGCGCTCCTCTACCGGCGCGGTGACACCGGCAAGGGAGTACGGCGACACCGTGGTGAAGTAGTCGACACCGAAGGCCTTCGTCTGGTCCTGGCCGGACAGGTACAGGTAGTGCGCGCCGTCGCCCTGGAACCACGGCAGCAGGTTCTCGCCGCTCATGTACTCGTACTTGCTGATCCGATCCGAGTTCCGCGCCAGCGCGAAGGCATACCCGGGCCGCCGATGCACGGTCCGGTCCATCGCGTTGAACGCGACAGTGCTAGCCGGCGCATTGAGATCAGCAGCCCGTACGGCGGGGTCGGCGATGACGTCGGCGAAGCGAGCCACGCTCACCGGCGAGACGAAGCTGTTCGGGTTCAGCGTCGGTCGGGCCGTGAACTTCACGTAGCCCTTCAGCAACGCGGCATCCGCGGCACTGGCATAGCCGGAGAGATCGACGATCGCCTCGACCACGACCGCCACGTCGTCGTACCCGGTGGTGGTCCGGCTGACCGCGCGGCCCTTGACGATCTCCATCATCCAGCCCTCGAAGATCAGCGGCGCGAACCCGTTCACCACCCAGCCCTGGACGACTCCGACCAGGTCGCCGCTCTGCGCGTATCCGGTGCCGTCGAGCATCTTGATCGTCTGGACGACCCTGCTGAGCAGGCCCTTCCCGTACGACCCGGTGTAGGCGACGGAGTCGTGCTGGATGAACGAGCCGTCCGCGTAGTACCCGTCCGTCACGCCGTGCTGGAGCTGGTACGGATCGATCGTCGCGAACACGGTAAACTGATCCTGCAGAGCTTTGCGGATCCGCGCGTCGTCCTCGAGCAGTGCACCCTGGATCACCCGGTTGGTGGTGATATCCGCGAGGTTCGCGCCGGTGTGGAACCGCGAGTCGAGGTTCACGTCGCCGTTGGTCCCGTTGCGCAGATAGGCGTCCATCGACGCGACGTACGTGGTGATCAGGTCGCGCGGCGCGTCCAGGAGCGCGAGCGTCCGGCCGACGTACGTCGAGATGCCGATCTCCCAGGTGAACCAGTTGCCGTAGTACCCCTTCGCCTGGTCGCCGTAGTAGTTCGCGTGCAACCAGGTGAGCTTCTCGAGGAGTCTCGTCCGTACATCAGGGTTGCCCTGTAGGTCGGAGACCGGGCCGGGGCGCCTGGTGGCGAGGGCGATCTCGTAGAGGTGCTGGAACGATGCGCTCAGATTGGGATCGCTGGTGCCGAGGGGGAGTCCGGCGAAGAGTTCACCCGCCTGTGCACGGTCCATCGCGGCGAGCCAGGTGCGTGCCGTCTGGTCGATTGCCGCGAGCTTCGCGGCGACCTCCGGGCGGGCGTTCGACTCGTCGGTGCCGGCGAAGATCGCGATCGCGTTGGCGAGCAGCCGGTTCTCGGCGGACCCTTCAAGCAGTTGGTTGTCGGCGGGGGCGGCGAAAGCTTCGAGCGGCCGGACAGCGGTCAGCAGCGCGGCGGCGGGGACGAAGGACAGCAGGCGGCGGCGAGTGATCTCCACAGCAACTCCCGGGCGAAGGGGAAAAACCTCACCCGCTGAGTCAATCAGGCGAAAGTAAGTTACGGCAACCGCTTGCCCCCGCTTGATTCCCGCGCGCTATCATTGAAACTTCAATCGTCTAGCCTCACAAGGAGTCAAAGTGTCGGCAGTGCTGATCGTCGGAGGCAGCGGCGGACTCGGCCGGGAGATCGCCCGGTACTACGCGGAGCGGGGCGACTCGGTGCTCGTGACGAGCCGGTCGGCCGAGCGCGCCGAGCAGGCGGCGGCCGAGATCGGTGGTGCGACGAGCGGCCTCGCGGTGGACCTCGCCGATCCCGAGACGATCGAGAAGGCGCTGGCCGGCGTCGGCGAACTCGATCATCTGGTGATCACTGCCGTCGAGCAGTCTGCGAACACCGTCAAGGCGTTCAGTGTCGCCGATGCTGTGAAGGCGTCGACGGTGAAGTTGGTCGGCTACACCGAGACCGCGCGGGTGCTGGCCGATCGCCTTCGTCCGGGCGCCTCGATCGTGTTGTTCGGCGGTCTCGGCAAGCTGCGTCCGTACCCCGGCTCGACGATGATCACCGCCACCAACGGTGCGGTCTCCGGTGTGATGCGAACCCTCGCCGTCGAGCTCGCGCCGGTCCGCGTCAACGCCTTGCATCCCGGCGTCGTCGGCGACAGTCCGAGATGGTCCAGCCGTCCGCAGGAGGCGATCGTCGCCCGTACGCCGACCGGCCGGCTCGCCACGACGGCCGAGGTTGTCGACGCCACCGACTTCCTGCTGCGCAATGGTGCCGTCAATGCCGTCGACCTGCACCTCGACGGCGGCATCCGGGTGCTCTGACCCGACTGGTTGCCTCCGGCCACCCGGTGGCGGCCAGGTGTGGAATGGTTTCCAGGATCCGTCTTTGCAAGGACAAACCCGGGCGCCATTCGAAAAGGAAATACCGGCGCGTCGCAAGTTCCTGCCATCGGCCGCGCCGACGGTTGAGAGCGCCGCAACTGGGTAGCTCGACGCCGCCCCGGAGTCGCCCGGCGGATCACGCGCGCGATCGGCGTACCGGCGTACCCGGCTCCTGAGACGACGAAACCCCAGGTCGGAAAGTAGGCCCTGACCTGGGGTTTTGCTATGGAGCGGGTGACGAGAATCGAACTCGCACTGTCAGCTTGGGAAGCTGATGTTCTGCCATTGAACTACACCCGCGGAGCTGTCCCTCAACCAGCAGACCGCAGGATCATACCTGACGTCCCGGTGCGTTTGCACAGGGGGTTATCGGGCAGTTTTCCACAAAGGGCGCGCTCAGGACTGGGCATGCCGGTCAACTTCTGGCAGATTAGAACGCGTTGCCGGGGGCAACATTCGACGCAACGTGAGGATGCGGTCCCTGCCGGGACCGGACAAGATGGTTGCGGGGCAACTGAAAAGAAGGGGTGAACAGGTGGCAACTGAGACCAATGACGCGCTGGAGAACCTGGAAAAGGAGCTCGTCACGTTGGCGCGCCGGCTGCGCGGTCTGCAGCGGACGCTGTCCGACGAGGCGCACCCGGACCTGGAGCCGGCGCAGTACGCACTGCTGAACCACGTCGAGGATCTGGCGCCGGTTCGGATGGCGGATCTGGTGGCGGCTCTCGAGGTCGACAAGGGACCGGTCAGCCGGGCCTGCGCCAGGCTGGAAGAAGAAGGGCTGCTGAAGCGGGCGGCGGACAAGTCGGACGCGCGGGCGACCCTGCTGACGCTGACCGCCAACGGCAAGCGCAAGCTGGCCGCCGCGCGGAAGAAGCGGCACAAGGTGATCGAGGACCTGCTCAAGGACTGGTCGCCGGCCCAGGTGAAGACCTTCGCCACCCAGGTGTCGAAGTTCAACAAGCTGTCCGGCTGAGCCGTTGCCGAGGGCCCGTAGCTGGGGCGATCCGGGGAGCTGAGGGCTCCGGAGGGCCACTTCGGGCCATCGTGCCCCGAGCCCGAGGGGCACGTGGGTACACGAGCGCAAACGCAGCCTGCTGCGGTAGGTTGCGTTCGTGCTGCTCTCCGACCGTGACATCTTGGCCGAGGTCGACGCGATGCGGGTCCAGCTGGACCCGTTCGATGCTGCGATGGTGCAGCCGTCGAGCATCGACGTGCGTCTGGACCGCTTCTTCCGTGTCTTCGAGAACCACCGGTACCCGCACATCGACCCGGCCGAGGAACAGCCCGACCTCACCCGGATGGTCGAACCGGACGGTGAGGAGCCGTTCATCCTGCACCCCGGCGAGTTCGTGCTGGGCTCCACCTACGAGCTGGTGACGCTGCCCGACGACGTGGCGGCCCGGCTGGAGGGCAAGTCCTCACTCGGCCGGCTCGGCCTGCTCACCCACTCCACCGCCGGCTTCATCGACCCGGGCTTCTCCGGGCACGTGACCCTGGAACTGTCGAACGTGGCGACGCTGCCGATCAAGCTCTGGCCTGGGATGAAGATCGGCCAGCTCTGCTTCTTCCGGCTGTCCTCACCGGCTGAGCACCCGTACGGCTCCGCGAAGTACGGCTCCCGCTACCAGGGCCAGCGCGGCCCGACCCCGTCGCGCTCCTTCAAGAACTTCCACCGCACAGACATCTGAGCCCTGTACGCCGAAAGGCCCGGTGCCTCCGCACCGGGCCTTTCAGTGGTGACCGATCAGCCGATGGCCTTCTGGACCACCAGGATCTTCTCGGTCTTCAGCGTCGCGTTGTTGCCCGGCTCCTGCAGGTAGACGCTGCCGTACTTCGAGACCATCAGCGGCGACTGCTGGTTGCCGGACAGCATCGAGGTGTCACCCCAGCCACCGGCGTTCCCGTAACTGGACGAGTCTTCCGGTGTCGTCCCGTCCGTCGGAGTCACGCTGGAGGTGGCGCTGGGAGTGGTGCTCGGAGCGGTGACGTCCTGGCCGGTCTTCGCGTCCAGGATCGCCGGCTGGCTGTCGGCCTGCCCATAGACCAGTCCGTTGTAGAGCGCGGTGATCTTCGGGACCACCCGGTTCGACGACGAGTCGTAACCCCAGAGCAGCTTCCCGGTGGCGTCGTCGAACCCGGAGATGCCCTGCTTGTCGCCACCCCCGCGGTTGCACACCACTGCGGCGACGTGATCGGAGAAGCAGGTGGCGCCGTCGCCGGAGTCCTTCGAGTTAGCCAGCTTGTTCTCGATCGCCTCGCCGGTGGCGATGTCGACGGCGAAGATCGAGTTCACGTGGTCGGTGTCGTCCTTGCCGCCGTTCACGTAGCCGCTGCCTGCGAAGTACGCGTGCTTGCCGCCCGAACCGGTGGGGTGCAGGTAGTTCATCGCCGGCACCGGCACGGACTTCTTGACCGCTCCGGTGGCGCCGTCGGCCTGGACGACCGTGTTGTCCTTGGCGCCTTCCTGCTGGCTGCCCTTGACGCCGACGACGACACCGTTCAGTACGCCGGCCGCGAGCACCGACGGGATCGTGGTCGCCTTCTTGGTGGCCGGATCGGCGAACACCGTGAAGTCGTGCACCTTCGACGGCCCGTCCTGGATCGTCGTCGAGGCGCCGATCGCGACCTGACCGGTCGCCGCGTCGTAAGCCGGAGTGGAGAGCTTGGAGGCGCTGCCCCCAGGCCCGAGCAGGCTGCTCAGATCGGCGACGGCGGTGGCAAGAAGATCGCCTTCGGCCGGGTCGATCCACTGGACGGTCACCTGGCCGTGCGGCTTCTGCGTCCCGCCGCCTTGCACGATCTGCGTGTAGGCGACCGCGATCACCTCTTTGCCGTTGAACTGCACGGCCATCGGCGGCGTGAGGTCGGTGGTCTTCGTGGTCTCGTCGGTGGCGGACGGAACCTCCCAGCTGTTCGCGTCGAGGGTGTTGCCCGCCAGGCCGGAGCGCAGCCCGTACAGCGCGGTCTTACCGACCATGCCGGCCTGGATGTAGTACATGTTCGGCATTCCGGCCTCACCGCCCTTGGCCAAACCCGAGACCGGTGCGAACGCCTTGGGCTGGTCGAACGTCGCCAGCTGCGGGCCCGAGGGAGCCGACGTGGCCGATGACCCGCCGTCGGCCGGCTTGTCGGTGGCCTTGTCGTCGTCACCGCCGCCGCAGCCGGCCAGCAGGGTGAGAGCAACGGTCGCAGTGAGCAGCGGACGCAGTACGCGCAGGTCTGCCATCAGCCGACCGCCTTCAGGATCTGCAGGGTGCCGCTGAAGCCGTCGCCGTACGACGCCTCGGTCAGGTAGGCGCCGCCGTACTCGGAGACGCTCGTCGGTGACTGGGGCTTGTAGTCCGGCTGGGCCACAACCGGGGCGTCGGAGCTGCCGCCGGACGGCGTGCTGCCGTCGGTGCTGCCATCGGTCGGGTTCTGAGTCGCCGTCTCGCCCGATGTCGGGCCACCGGTGTCCGGGCCGGTCGGGATGGTCGGCGTCGGCACCGGGACGTCCTGGCCGGTCAGCGCGTTCAGCAGGATCGGCTTCTGATTGACCGTGGCGTAGACCATGCCGTGGAAGGCCGCCGTCACGGCCGGCACCACCCGGCCGGCGCTCTCCCCGGTGAAGCCCCAGGCCTTCTTGCCCGTGGTGTCGTCGAACCCGATGATCTCCCCGGTCGCCACCTGGTCGGCGGTGCAGACGACCGCCTTCTGACCGTCGGCCTGGCACCTGTACCTGGCCAGATAGTCGCCTCTCTTCAGCGCGGACCTGGTCTGGACGACGGTGCCGGTCGCAGGATCAACGGCGTACAGGTAGCCGACGTTTTCGGTGAGGCTCTTGTCGTACTTCAGCCCGTACAGGTAGGCGTACTTGCCACCATTGCTGCCGGTCGCGTTGATGCTTTCCAGACCGGGCAGCAGGCCGGACTTGGTGACACGGCCGGTGGCGGCGTCGAGCAGCGACACTGTCTGGCGCTCTTCCTTGCCCTGGGCAGCGACCAGCACGCCCTTGCTGATCCCGGCCGGCTCCGTGAACGGCACTGCGACGCCCTTCTTGGTGGCCGGGTCGCCGATCACGGTGATGATGCCGGACTTGGCGCCGATCATGCTGCTCGGCCCGAGGCCGACCGCCATCTGCCCGGTGGCGGGGTCGACCGACACCTGCCTGAAGTCACCCGGGCTGCTGCTGTTCACCTCGGCGTCCCCGAGGAGCGCAGTGGCGTCGACCGTTGCCTCGGACAACAGCTTGCCGTCGGCCGGGTCGAGCCACCGGAACAGCACGGAGAGTCCGGGCTTCGTAGTACCGGCGCCCTTGACCCGCTGGTAGTAGGCGACCGCGACGGCCGGCTTCCCATCGAGTTGCACGGAGAACGGAGCGGTCGCGTCGTTGATCACGACGCTGCCGTCGGTGGTTTCGGTGGCCGGTGTCTGCCAGGGCTTGGCGGGCCCGGCGGCGCTCTGGCCGGCAACGCCTCGGAGGCTGTTCGCCACGGCGGTCATGCCGACCATGCCGACCTTGGGCGCGAAGGTGTGCCCCTTGACCTCAGGGAGGGAGTAGGCGTAGTTGGCCTGGAAGGCTTTCGGCGGATCGTACGGCGTCACGGCCGGCGCACTCGGCGTACTGGGTGTCTGGTTGTTCCCGCTGTCCTTGGCATCCGCGGATTTGTCGTCACCTCCGCTGCAGCCGGCCAGCAGTACGACTGCGGCGGTAGCGGTGACCAACGTGCGCAACACCATCGGATCTCTCTCTTCCCCAAGTTGCCTGAAGCACCTGACACGCAGACGCTAGCAGCGTCAGCGGCTCGGAATCGTGATCAGACCAAGGCGTTGCAGCAACATGCAAAGTGCTTGAGAAGTCATCGATCTCACCGCACGACGGACAGGCCCGTACGGCGGTGCCGCGGCTGCGGCTCGAGGCGGTCGGCCAACCGCCGTAGTACGCCGGCCAGCTCGTGCCGCGGGCCACCGGTCTCCCCCGCGGCCCGCAGGGCGTCCTTCTTTTCGTTGCGCAGGGCCCGCATCTCGGCGGCCCGGACCTGTTCGGCGACCCGGTGCCGGGCGACCTCTTGGTGTTCGGTGATCATGGCAGTTCCCCTCACTGGTCTTCGGTGACTGATGTGGTTGGTGGTCAGACCCGGACGACGGTGATGTCGCCGGTGACGGTGCGGGCCCGGAGCATCAGCGAGCGCTCGCCCTCGGCCGGCCGTTGGGTGGCCTCGAGGTCGCACCGGATGTGGCCGGTGACCGTCTTCAGATCCAGATAGGTCGGTACGCCGTCCGGTACGCCGATGTGCACGTCGCCGCGGGCGGTCTCGGCCCGCACGCTCGGCCCGTCGGCGAGCTCGACCGTGACGTCGCCGGAGCCGGAGGTGGCGACCGAGTGGTCGCGGATCCGCTCGATGGTGATGTCACCCGAGCCGACCTTGACGGTGGCCGGGCCGGCCGCGTCGCCGACCCGGACGTCGCCGGACCCGGTGCTCAGGCCGAGCAGGTCGCTCGCCTCGCCGATGTCGATAGCGCCCGAACCGGTCTTGGCGCGGACCGGGCCGGCGGCGGACCGCACCCGGATGTCGCCGCTGCCGGTGTTCGCGCCCAGGCTGCCCTCGACCCGGTCGAGCTGGATCTCGCCGGACCCGGTCGCCACCCGGGACTCACCCAGCGGCGTGGTGGCGATGATGTCGGCCGAGCCGGTCTGGATCCGGGCCGGCAGCAGGCCCGGGGCCTGGATCCGGACGTGGATCTCCGGGCCGCGGCGCAGGTTCTTCGGCCCTTCGATGACGAGCTCGCCGTTGACGATGTCGCACCGCACGCTGTCGGCCTCGTCGCCGTCGACCTCCAGGTCCACCCGGGTCTGCTCGCCGTCGGTCGGGTGGATCTCGACCAGGCCGGCGCCGATCTCGATCCGGACCCGGTCGATCTCGCCCGGCTCGCCGATCAGCTGAGTGCTGCTGTGGTCGCTCACTGTGCCCACCCGTTCATCTGTTGTCCCGGCCCGCGTCCACCGCGGCGTCCTTGCTCTTTCCTGTCCCGGCGGGCGTTGCGCTCGGATCGCCGCTGGTCGCGGTCACCGCGCTTGTCGCCGAAGACGCCGTCCGGGCCGAAGACGCCGTCGGGTCCGAACACGCCCTCCGGGCCGAACACGCCGTCGGGTCCGAGCGGTCCATCCGGGCCGAGCGGTCCGTCGGGTCCGAAGAACCCGGCCCGCGGCGGGCGGGGCGGCCGCGGGGGCCGGCCGTAGTGCGCGCCACCGGTCAAGGCGGTCATCACGGTGCGCATCAGCCACGCGTTCGAGGAGATGCCCTCGGTCGCGGCGGCCTCGTCCACCTTGTTCTTGACCGAGACCGGCAGCCGCAGGGTGATCCGGGCGGTCGGCTCGTCGGCGTCCAGGGCGATCTCCTCGGCGACGGCCGCGCGGTCGGCGGTCTCGTCGTCCAGGTCGTCGTCGGAGCTGGTCAGCTGGCTGGGGGCCGGCGTCACCACGAACTCCGGACGGCCACCGGCCATCCGCAGCTCGACCGAACCGGGGGACAGCTCGCGGCTGATCTCACCGGCGGCGTCGGACAGGGCTGAGATGAGGGCCAGCCGGCCCGCGTCATCCAGCGTGGCACCGAGGCGCTGGGCCACGGAGCGAGTTTGGTCGTCGGCCAGGGCGGTGGCGTTCTCCACGCTACGGCGGACCGACTCGAGGTAGTGGTCAAGTTCCATGACGCAATAGTGACGTCACCATGACGTCACTGTCAACCCCTTCTGATGTCACCGCGCCGCCACGATGCCGCCAGGGTGCGGCAGAATGGGGATACATCGAGCCTGAGGAGTCAGCCGTGAGTGTGTCCAGAGGAGTACTTGTCACCGGGGCGTCGCGAGGCGTCGGAGCTGCCGCGGCGAGGGCGTTCGCGGCCGCCGGTGATCGGGTCGTCCTGCATTGCCGAGGTGCGGTCGACGAGGCCGACGCAGTACTGGCCGGGTTGCCTGGTGAGGGGCATGCGGTGGTTGTCGCCGATCTCGCCGATGCGGCCGGAATCCCTTCCCTGGTTGAGGAATCGGCCGCTGTGCTCGGGCGGATCGACGTCTTGGTGAACAACGCCGCCCTGTACGTCGAGGAGCCCGTCGGCGGGTCGCGCCGGATCGGGCATCCGCTCGCGGAGACGTCGTACGAGGAGTGGGTCGCCGCCTGGCGCAAGACGCTCGCGATCAACCTCGAAGGGGCCGCTCACCTCACCTGGTGCGTGGCCCGGCAGATGCTGGAGGTGGCTCCGCCGGATGGCGTCAAAAGAGGTGCGATCGTCAACGTCGGATCGCGTGGTGCCTACCGCGGCGAGCCCGACGTACCGGCGTACGGGGCCTCCAAGGCTGGTCTGCACGCGCTCGGGCAGTCGCTGGCGGTGTCGTTGGCGCCACATGACATCACCGTGACGTCAATCGCGCCCGGTTTCATCGCCACCGACATGACCGCGCAACTGCTCGCAGGCCCGGCCGGCGACCCGATCCGCGCCCAGAGCCCCTACGGCCGCGTCGCCACCGCCGAAGAGGTCGCCAACGCCATCCTCTGGCTAGCTTCCCCAGCCGCCACCTGGTCCACCGGCGCTGTCCTGGACTTCAACGGCGCCTCCTACCTCCACTAACCGCACCCCCCCGCCCCCGCCGGAGCCCCCCGCCGGCCTCCTCCGCGCCAAGTCCATCGCGAGGCCGCCGTCACCTCCCGGCTCGACCCGCCCCGAGAGATCCCACCTACCGTCTCGACTCGCCGTGCCGTCGGACGGGGCGGCGAGAGTTGAGACCGTAAATGGGAGAGGAGTCGGGCGTCAGCGTTGTTTGTCGAGTTTGTTTGGGGGTGGGGCGGTGAAGGGGGTGATGGTGTTGTAGCCGGTCATGGTGATCTGGACGTCGACGCCGGAGAGGGCGAAGGACATCTTGTACGGCAGGTGGTCGGGGCCCAGCCAGACGTTGTAGCTGATCGTTTTCGGTAGGCCCTTCGGCGCGCTGGGGAGCACCTTGGTGGTGTCGATGCTCATCAGGTAGCGATCGACCTTGCGATAGCCGATCTGCTCGCTCTTGACGAACTTGACCTTGATGCCGCCCTTGTTCCAGGCCTTGTACATCTTGGTCGGGTCGACGTTGTCGAGCATGCCGGCCAGCGCTCGGAGCCCGGGATCCTTGCTGGCCTTCAGATCGACCTTCAGGAACTTGCCGGTAGGTGTGGCGCCCGGAGCGGACACATACATAGTGCTCTTGACGAGCAGTAGCTGCATCCGGCCGTCCGGGCTGCTCATGTCCAGTTTCATCGTGTACGGCTTGACGGTCAGCGCGAGCTTCATCGTCATCAGCTGACCGGCGGCCGAGACCCGAGCGGTCGCCTCGACGGAGTTGACCTTCTTGTTCGCCGAGTTCAGCGCCGGCATGAAGGTGGCGCTGGTCAGCCGGATCGGCGGTGCTGCCTTGAGCGGCGCGGTGCTGGTCCTCCCGCCAGATGCCGACGGCTGGTGGCTGCTGTCCGTCGTGTCCCCACACGCGCCCAGTCCGAGCGTCAACGGCACCGCCAGGGCAGCAGCTGCCACCCGAGTACGAAGCCTCACAATTGCCTTTCGAGACGGTGGGTCAGCGGGTGGCGACGATCTTGCTCGACGGCGGGGCGGTGATGGTGACCGGCTTGTTGTACTCGGTCATGGTCATCACCATGCTGACGCCCTGGAGGTCGAAGGACATCTTGTGGACGACGTGGGCGGCGTCCATCCAGATCGTGAAGGGCAGCGTCTTCGGGGCGCCGGCGGGGAGCTTCTTGCCCTGCTGCGCCAAGAGCTGTGCGGCGTCGACGGTGACCTCGTACTTGTCGAGCTTCACCCCGCCGATCGTCTCGGAGCCGAGCAGCTTCACGCTGCGCACGCCCTTGTCGAACGCCTTGAACGACTTGGTCGGGTCGGCGCTGTCCAGCAGCGAGCTGATGTCGTTCTTGCCGCCGCCGGACAGGTCGATCTTGACGTACTTACCGGCCGGCGTGGAGCCCGGGATCGACATGTACATGGCGTTCTTGACCAGGACGAGCTTGGCCGTCTTGCCCTTGAAGGCCGCGCCGGACATCTGCATCGTCATCGCAGTCGGCTGCGTCTGCTGGTAGCCGGACATCGTCATCAGCGTCTCGCCGCCGACCGTCATGACGGCGTTGGTACGCCAGGTCTTCTGCTTGGCGAGCGCCGCCTTCATCGCCGGCGTGAACGTCGCGCGGTTCAGGGCCACGACCTGCGCGACCTTCGGCGGCGCGGTGGTGGCCGGGGCGGTCGGCGTCGAACTGGTCGCCGTGGTCGGCGCGGTGCCGGTGGCTTCCTTCTTGTCTGCGCCCCCGCAGGCGGCCAGCCCGAGCGACAACGGGACGGCGATGGCGGCCGTAGCCAGCCGAGTACTCAACCTCACAGCAAAAACCCTTCCTAGTGGACCCCGAGCCGCTGGATCTTACGGGCTGGGACAGGTCAACAGGAAGGGGTTTTGCAGCAAGCTGCAGATTAGAATGAAAGCTCTTGGTAAAGGAAGGCTAGCTGCCGCGCTTGACCGAAGTGAGCAGAAGCTGGGCGACGTCCTGGACCTCGACGGACTCTCGAGCCGAGCCGTCCGCCTGCTTCGCGGTGAGCCCGTCGGACAGCATCACCCGGCAGAACGGGCAGCCAGTGGCGATCTTGTCCGCGCCGGTCGCAACCGCCTCGTCGGTCCGGTTCAGGTTGATCCGGCTGCCGGTCTTCTCCTCCATCCACATCCGCGCGCCACCAGCGCCGCAGCAGAACGACTTGGTCTGGTTCCGCGGCATCTCGGCGAATTCCGCGCCCGGGATGATGTCGAGCAGCTCCCGCGGGGCGTCGTACACCTGGTTGTGCCGGCCCAGGTAGCACGGGTCGTGGTAGGTGATCTTCTGACCGTTCAGCGCGCTGTCGGTCGGGGCGACCGGAGTCAGCTTGCCTTCGCGGACGAGCCGGTTCAGCAGCTGGGTGTGGTGGATGACGTCCAGTTCGACGCCGAGCTGGGAGTACTCGTTCTTCAGCGTGTTGAAGCAGTGGGCGCAGGTGGAGACGACCTTCTTCGCGCCGGTCTCCTTGAACACCTCGGCGTTCTGCATCGCCAGCTGCTGGAAGACGAACTCGTTGCCGGCCCGCCGGGCAGGATCACCGGTGCACGTCTCACCATCGCCCAGTACGGCGAACGAGACACCCGCGATGTTCAGCAACTCAGCGACGGCCTGGGTGGTCTTCTTGGCGCGATCCTCGAAAGCACCCGCGCAGCCCACCCAGAACAGGTACTCCACCTCGGCCAGCGTCTCCACGTCCGTACCGACCTGCTTCACCTCGAACGGCAGGTCCTTGGCCCAGTCCATCCGGCCGGACGGGTTCATGTTCCACGGATTGCCCTTGTTCTCCAGGCCCTTGAAGAGTCCGTTGAGCTCGGACGGGAACGACGACTCGATCAGCACCTGGTAGCGCCGCATGTCCATGATCGCGTCCACGTGCTCGATGTCGACCGGGCATTGCTGCACACACGCGCCACACGACGTACAGGCCCACAACGCCTCTTCGTCGATCACGGCGACATCAGGCGACCCGACCAGCGGGCGCTCGACCTCGGCCTTCACCAGGTCCGGAAGCGACTGACGCTCTTCGTCCGACGAGGCCAGCAGGTACGGCGCTTTGGCGTACGCGTGCTCGCGCAGGTTCATCACCACCAGCTTGGGCGACAGTGGCTTCTCCGTGTTCCAGGCCGGGCACTGCGACTGGCAGCGGCCGCACTCGGTACAGGTGGTGAAGTCGAGCAGGCCCTTCCAGGTGAAGTCCTCGATCTTGCCGACCCCGAGCGCCGCGTCCTCGTCGAGCTCCTCGATGTTCTCGAAGTCGATCGGCTCGCCCTTGATCATGATCGGCTGCAGCGCGCCCAGCGCCGTACCGCCATCGGCCTTGCGCTTGAACCAGATGTTCGGCCAGGCGGTGAACCGGTGCCAGGCGACGCCCATCGTGGCGTTCAGCGAGATGGTGATCATCCAGGCGAACGAGATCAGGATCTTGACCATCGCGACCAGGTAGATCGCGTTCTCCAGCCCGTGCTCGGACAGTCCGCCGAACAGCCCGGTGCCGATGAAGAACGTCGACGGGAAGTGGAACTTCGAAGCGCCGGTCAGCTCGTATTCCAGTCCGCGCAGCAACAGGATGCAGATCAGTACGCCGAGGATCGTGTACTCCACGTAGTACGCCTGCCAGGCGCGTGAGCCGAAGAACCGGCTGTACCGGCCCTTCTCCCCGCGCGGCAGGTTCTTCAGCCGGATCGCCATCAGCCCGATGATCGAGACCAGGCCGGTCCAGGACAGGAACTCGCTGACCCACTCGAAGACGAACCAGTGGCCGATGACCGGTAGCACCCAGTGCGCGGAGAACAGCTGCCCGAACGCGGTCACCAGGCTGAGGAACAGCCCGATGAAGCCGAACGCCACGAACCAGTGCAGGATGCCGATGTGGCTCCACTGCAGCATCCGGGTGTGCAGCAACGACTCCTTGGCCAGGGTCGCCGTGCGCTTCCCGGGCTGGTCGGTCCGGCTGACCGGCTGACCGAGTTTGATCACGGACACCATGTGCCCGATCGTCTTGCCGAACAGCGCGACACCGACGGCGGCGATCGCGAGCGAGACGACGATGGCGAGGATCTGCATACCAGCGATGTTATTGGTTGGTTACCGGTCAGTCATGTCGGTGAGGGCCTCATCACGCCTGCGTGTCCTGTTTCACTCTGTCCGGGGACCCACCGAAGCTGCCACGAACAAGCCGAAGGGCCGACCGAGCGTGAACTCGACCGGCCCTTCGGGTTTGCTGCTACTTGGTGCCGAAGACCTGGATCTCCGACATGTCGGTGAACTTGCAGCCGCCGTAGGCACCCAGCGGACAGTTGTTCGCGAAGTCGGGGACCTGCGGGCTGAGCATCACGAACCGGACGAACTTGATGCCGGTCGCGTTGCCGCTCGGGGCGAGCTCGGTGTACTTGCCGCGGTTGGCGGCGGTGAACTCGCCCTCCTGGGCGGTGGCCCAGGTGGTGCCGTCGACCGAGGTCTCGATCCGGTACTTACCGGTCGAGGCGCTGCCCGGGTCGCCGCAGGTGTTCGACGGGTCGACCGAGAACTTGGTCACGGTGATGGCCGACGGGAGCGCGATGTCGATGTTCTTCGGGATCATCACGTTGGTCGGGTCACCGGCGTTGTTACCGGTCGTGCTGCCCCAGCCGGTGCCCTGGCTGGAGTCGATCGCGAAGCCCGGCCCACACTGCGGGCTGAAGTCCGGACCGTTGAACGCCTTGATCGTGCCGCCGCCGGAGGCCGAGGCCCAGTTGCGCCGCGGCGAGAAGTTCGCCGTGGTGCCGCTGCCGGAGACGGTGACGGACTGGTTCAGGATCTCGTAGCCCTTGCCCGCGACGACGAACTTCGGGTAGGTGCCCGGGAAGACCCCGGAGATCGTGTACTTGCCCTGGGCGTCGGTGACGGCGGTGTAGTCGCCGCCGAAGCCCGAGTCGTGACCGGCGATGAAGACCAGCGCGCCGTTCACGCCGGCGTTGGTGTCCTTGTCGATCACGGTGCCGGTCACCGAGGCGGTCTTACCGGTCGGCGGGACGTGGAAGTCCTCGGCCGGCAGCGAGTCGCCCGCGTTGGTGGCGCCGGCGAACCAGCCCATGCCGCGGTTGGCGAAGATCTTCCAGAGGTCCTTCTGGTGCGCGCCACCGAAGGCGACCAGGTCGGCCTGCAGGATCGCGTTGCGCATGTCGAGCATCGACGGGTCGGCCGGGGACAGCTCCATCCCGCGGGTGATGTCCGACAGCGCGGCGGTACGGCCGAGCTTCTTGCGGATGTCCCACAGCGTCTGGGCCCAGACCTCACCGGACGCGTGCACCTCGGGTGCGCCGCCGATGGTCGGGAAGTCGCCGTAGGTGTAGCCGCCCTGCGAGCCGTCGATCCCGACGCAGTTGGCGTTGGTGGAGCCGACCGAGCAGTCCATCGCCTCGGTCCGGAAGAGGGCGCCGAACGAGACGTACTTGCCCTCGAGGACCTCGCCGTCCTTGCCGGTGTCCTTCTCCAGGCCGTTGGTGACCAGGTAGTCCATCGCGTAGAAGTCGCTCCACGCCTCACCCATCGAACCGGCCTGGATGCTGTTCAGCGTCGAGTTGCCGGAGGCGTCGACGACCAGCCGGTTGGACAGACCGTGGGTGTACTCGTGGTACAGGATGCTGGCGTCGTTCGCACCGCTGCTGGGGACGAAGGCGTCCTGGGTGTCGTCCGCGCCCGGCGTGTGCCACAGGTACATCTGCATCGTCGGCGACAGGCCGTCCGGCGGGGTGTTCATGTTCGCGTTGTCGAGGTGGTTGACGTCCGGGCCGCCGTTGGGGTCCGTCGCCGCGCCGTCGAGCGCGTTCAGGCTGACCGGGTCGCCGCCCTCGGCCTCGAAGTTGCCGGCCGCCGGGGTGAAGCCGATCGGCTTCTTCTCCAGCCAGTCGTGGAAGTTGCTGGCCAGGTAGAAGGCGTTGGTGACGTCCTGGTTCTTGTTCGCCTTCCAGGAGTCCGGCTTGGCGGGGTCCCAGGTGCAGATGAACGCGGTCGAGCACAGCTTGCTGGAGTTGTTCTTGTTGAACGACTTCAGCACGTACTCCGCGCCGCTCTTCGTGCCAGGCACCTTGACGCTCTCGCCGGCGTTGGCGACGTTGTCGTCGTTGACGTCCGCGAAGGCGTGCACCGAGGTGCCGTCCAGCGTGGTGGCGCCCTTCAGCAGGAAGCCCCGCTGGAACAGGTTCACCACGTGCTGCTGGCCACCGCGGGGAGCACCCGGGTAGTTCTCCTGGACCAGTGCGTCGCCGTTGGCCTCGTCGGTCAGGTCGCGACGGAACAACACCGCCCCAGACTGGGCGTCGATGACGTGGGTGTAGTTGAGGGAGTCGCCGGCCTGGGTGTAGGTCGCCCAGCCCTTGCGCAGACCGTCGGCGGTGTAGAACCAGACCAGCTTGGCCTGGTCGCCGTTGGTCCAGTTCTTCACGTTGCCCTTGGCCGTGCCCTTGACGGCGGCGGTCTTGCCGTCGACGTCGGCGGCGGCCTTGCCCCGGGCGGAGTCGGCGGAGACCGCCGGACCGGCCGAGCGGCTCGCGGCCAGCCCGTTCAGGCCTGCCACCGGCGAGCCCTGGATCGAGATCAGCTGGCCCTTCTTGGTGACGTTGGCCTGCAGGCCGTTGCCGAACAGCGGTACGCCGCCGACGACCTGCTCCCACGAGACGTGGTGGGTGCCGACGACGTCCTTGTAGTCCTTGCGGAGCCGGAGCGTCTGCAGGTCCTGCTCGGAGAGGTGGAAGATCTCCGGGTGGGCCCGGATGTAGTCCAGCGCGACCTTGGCAGCGGGCTTGTTGCTCGGGCCGGTGAGGAAGCCGTTCAGCTTCGCCACCTGCTTCGGCGTACCGGTCACCTGGTCCACCGACACGACGCCCTGGCTGCCGAGCGAGTCGCGGAACTTCTGCTGCGCGGCGCCCTGCTTGGCCATCGTCCTGGCGGCGTTCGCATAGTCGACCCGGTCGCTGGGGGTCCGTGCGTCGTAGTTGCCCTTGCGTTCCTTGGCGGCCTTCTTGTCGGACTGACTGGTCTGTTTCGACGAGTCCGGCCCCGGCTTGGCGGATGGTGCCGCCAGTGCACCGGTGGCGGTCATCGCCAGCACGGTGGTGGCTGAGACAGCGGTGACTGCCAGAAGCCCCCGCCCCCTGCGTGATGTGGTCACAAACGCTCCATGAAGTTGTGTTTGCGAATCGCCCTCCACGATCCGTCCGGTGTGACCTTAAGCCTGCAATTCCGCGCGGGGAAGGGCTATTCCGGGAATAGCACGCAGACGAGGGTTGTCCTTCGTATATGCGCTGGTACTGCGAGCGACGACGAATATCGCAGACAGCAATCAGTCGGCTGCGAAGAGTGTCGGCTCCCGGGCGTGCCAGTAGCCGACGGCAACTATCTCTGCGCCGTCGGCTACCGGACCTAGCGGATCAGAAGGCGCCTGCGCCGTTCGGCGTACCGAGGCCGGTCGGGCCGTCCCACCCTGTGCGGGCGTTGCACCACTGGGTGGTGGGGCAGCTGCCGTTGGAGCCGGTGGTGACATCGAACAACGAGCTGGTGTGCGCGTACGGAAGCGCGTTCGCGTAGCCGGCCGTGTTGCCCGACAGCGCGTACACCGAGGCAATGATCGGGGCGGCCTCACTCGTGCCACCGAACTGTGCCCAGGTCGACGCGGTCCTGCTGGTCGGGTAGTAGATCGCCATCCCGCCCTTGCCCGGGTCGGCCGCCGCGGAGACGTCGGCCATCGCCCGCTTCGAGCAACCGGTGCCGAAGGTGGAGGCCGCGCTCAGTGCGGTGTTGTACGTCGAGCAGCCCGAACCCGCGCCACTCCACACGCTCTCCGACCAGCCACGGCTGTTGCTGGCACTCACCAACGAGGTCCCGCCGACAGCGGTCGTGTACGACGACGACGCCGGGTAGCTGCCGCCCTGGTAGCCGTCGTCACCGGTCGATGCGGTGACGGCGATCCCCGGGTGGTTGTAGTAGGTCCCGTACGTCGCGTCGGAGGCGTCGCCGCCGCCGTAGCTGTTCGAGATCGCCACCACGCCAGGCTGCTTGGCGGCGGTCACCACGGCCGCACCGAGATCGGCGAAGCTGGCCGATTTCGCCTGCACCACAACGATCTTGGCGTCCGGCGCCGCGGCCGAGACCGCGTCGACGTCCAGCGCCTGCTCGCCGGCCCAGCCGACGTTGAAGGCGGGAAGCGAGCTGCCGCCGGTCTGGCTGATGATGCGCAGGCAACCATTGGCGATCGTGCACGCCGACAGGCCGAACTGGCTGCGGTAGACCCCGAGGTCCCGCTCCAGGTTCGGGTAGCCGTAGGCGTCGACGATCGCGACCGTGCGGCCGTTCGCGTTCAGCCCGTTGAGCTTGTAGGCGTCCCGCAGGCCGGTCGGGGTGAGACCGGTGGCCGGTGGGCTCGCGGACGTCACCGACTTGCCCTTGGCGTCCACGAGCTTGAGCGCGTGACACGAGGCGGTGTGTGGTGCGGTCGCGTTCGTGCACACCTGTGCGGCGTGCTTCCCGGCGGTGTACGGCGTAGGTGCCGCGGTGGCGGCCTGGCTGGTCAGTCCTGCGACGGCTAGTGCGCCGACGCCCAGGGCGGACACGAGAATCCGTTGCTTCAACAGAACTCCTCGAGCTGGGCAGGCCCGTCCCGTTCCAACTCGGTCGGGGGCGGAACCGGCGTTGATTGGTGATCGGATCGTCACCCCGGGCGACCGGTCGAAGCCAGCGATTCCATCCCTGACAAATGTCATGGGTCGGCCGGTTGGTAAACCGGTTTTTCGCATCATTGCGCGGCTTTCCGGGCGCCGCGCATTCTTGAAGGATTCCCCCTGCCTTTTCCGGTGGCCGTCGAGGGAAATCCGGTGGAGGTACTCCGGCGCGGCCGCCTATCGTCGTCGGCATGGATCTCCTGGCCCGCGCCGAGGCGCTCCAGGCCGAAGCGCTCGACGTACTGGAGCTCCTCGACCTGGCGACCGCGTTCCCGTCCTTCGGGACGGCCGAGCTGATCGGCAGCGCCCGGTCGGGCCTGATGGCCTGGCGTGACCTCGACCTGATGTTCACCGCGCCGGACGCGACCGCGGCCGAGGTGCTCGCCGGCGTCGCGCTGATCGCGGGCCGCCCGGGCCTGCTCGCCGCCGACTTCCGGGACGAACGCGCCGACCGCCGCCCGACCCCGGCAATCACAGACGAGCGCTTCTACGCCGTACTCCGGTACGCCGGGCCGGCCGGTCTGTGGAAGGTCGACCTCACCTTCTGGCTCCACGCCGTGACCCGGCCGCACGTCCCGGACGCCATCCGGCTGCAGGGCATCACACCGGAGCAGAAGCTGACGATCCTGCAGTTGAAGGACTCGGCTCCCGGCTACCCGGACGAGATCGGCGGCAGCGAGATCTACACGGCCGTCCTCGACCACGGCGTACGGACCGTGGCGGAGCTTGCCGCCCACCTCCGGAAACCTGACGTGGCGGGCGGTTGACCGAATAGTGGACAGTGGCTTTTAAGTCTACTGAATTGGTCTAGTTTCGAGGGGTGGATGCCGTCACGGGGAAGTCGTCGTCACGCCCGGCTGGGCGGGGCGGCGACCGAACCGCGCTCGATCAGGGTCGGCTCCACGGTGGTCCGGCGGACCCGGCGGTTCGTGTCGACGGCCGAGGTGACGCGGGCGACGACGTCGGCGACCAGCTCGTCGAGCGGCCAGTGGAAGGTGGACAGCGGCGGACAGAGCAGCTGGGACATCGGCTGGTCGTCGTACCCGAGCAGGGACAGCTCGTCGGGGAGCTTGATGCCGAGCTCCGCGCTCGCCGCGTAGACGCCGAAGGCCATCGAATCCGCCAGCGCGAGGATGCCGGTCGGCCGCGGCGTGCTGGTCAGCACCGTGCGGGCGACCTCGGTCGCGCCGGCCAGGTCGTGCGGGCACGGGACGATGCGGATCTTCAGCTTCAGCCCGAACGCGATCCGCTGGGCGATCTCCTCGGCCGGCCGCTCCACCTCGAACCGGCGCGACGGGCTGAGCACGGCGACGCTGCGGTGACCGGCCCCGGCCAGCCTGCGCAGCGCCGTACTGACCCCGGCCTCGTTGTCGAACAGGACCTCGGACTTCGCCTTCGCAGCCGGCAGCGCGTCGCCGATCGCGATCACGGCCGCCTGCTGAGCGATCTTGGCCCACTCCTTGGCGCCCGGGTCGATCGGGATCACCACGATGGCGTCGGCGCGATGGTCGACCAGGTGCTGGGCGAGCTGGAGTTGGCGGTCGGCGTCGCCGGCCGAGTCGATGATCCAGGCGTTCCGGTCGGGGGCGAGCAGTTCGCGGCCGAGGGCGGCCGCGAGGCGTTGCTGCCAGAGGTCCTCCAGCGACGCGCAGAGCACGCCGATCGAGCCGCTCCGCCCGGACGCGAGCGCGCGGGCCACGGGGTCGGCCTGGTAGCCGAGACGCTCGGCGGCTTCCTGCACCCGCGCCTGCGTCTCCGGCGTTCCTTGCAGACCTCGCAGCGCATACGAGACGGCCGCCATCGAGAGGCCGGTCTCCGCCGCGATGTCCTTGAGGGTCGGCCTGCGGCCTGTTCCGGACATGGGTTCGACCCTAGGGCACCGCGGGGACAAAATCCGGGCGCTGCTGGTTACGGGCTGCGGACGGGGTTGACAACCACGGCTTTGAAGCGCTTCACTACTGACATCTTGAAGCGCTTCAAAGTGGCGCTGACATCCAGTGTTGACCGAGTCAACCTCGAGCGGGAGGGCTGCCTGTGACCGGCGTGATCGACATCCACCAGCACCTGTGGCCGACCGAGTTCGTCGACCGCCTCCGGGCTCGCACCGAGCCGCCGTATCTGGCCGGCTGGACGCTGCACACGGCCGGCGAACCGGCGTACGAGGTCGATCCCGCGGCGCATGAGATCGGCAAGCGGGTCGCGCTGGAGCAGGACGCGCAGACCTCGCTGGTCGGCGTGTCGCTGTCGAGCCCGCTCGGCATCGAGCAACTCGGTGACGCGCTGCTGCTGGACGCTTGGCATCAGGGTGCGGCGTCGCTGCCCGAGCCCTTCAAAGCCTGGGCCGCTGTCGATCTGGTCTCGCCGGATCTCGAAGGCTTGGAATCCCTTCTGGGTAAGGGATTCATCGGACTGCAGTTGCCCGCACACCTGCTCGGTACGCCGGCTGCTTGGGCTGAGGTCAGCGAAGTGCTGGCCGTGGCCGAGCGGGCCGGGAAGCCGATCCTCGTTCACCCCGGTACTGCCTCGCCGGCCGGTGAGATGCCGGGGTGGTGGGCGCCGGTGGTCGACTACACGCTTCAACTGCAGGCGGCCTGGTGGGCCTGGCATGCCTTCGGCGGGCGCGCCTCCTTCCCGTCGCTGCGGTTGTGCTTCGTCGCCGCGGCCGGCCTGGCGCCGGTGCACCACGAGCGACTCGCGGCGCGCGGTGGGCGGCTCGGCACCATCGACCCGAATCTCTTCGTCGAGACCTCGAGCTACGGACCGCAGGGCATCGACGCGGTCGCCCGGGTGCTCGGAATCGACCAGGTCGTGCACGGCACCGACCGCCCGTACGCCGGGACGGTCGACCTCCGCCAAGGTGCCGCCGCGACCGCGGTGATCCGCTACAACAACCCGCATCGCCTGCTGTACGGCGTCGATCCGGCGGCGGCCGAGCGATGAACCAGCACAGACCTTCCGGCCGGAGTACGGCCGGAGACCCCGCGCTTCGTAGTACGGGGAACCATCCCATCCAGCTCTGCCGAGTGATCGGCGTCTTCTCCGAGAGGGGAGTGCAGTGACTGTTCAGCAAGTTTCCGACGCACCCGTCGTACCCGCGCGTCAGGCCAGCCGGCTCGTGGAGCTCAACGGCTGTCTGTCATTGGACAACCTTCCGGGACGTGATCTCGAACCGAGCGAGCTGGCCGAGCTGGCCGGCGGGATCGCCGCGCAGCCGCACCTGTGGGAGGACAAGGTCGCCTACAGCGACGAGGAGCGCGTCTTCGCCTCGCTGCACCGCGACGCCAACGTGGACGTCTGGCTGATCTGCTGGACCCCGGTCAACGACACCGGCTGGCACGACCATGACGTCTCCTCCGGCGCGGTCGCGGTCGCCCGCGGCAAGCTCGTCGAGCACAACCTGGCGATCGGCGTCGAGTCCGTCGAGACCGAGATCGAGGCCGGCGACGTCTACGGCTTCGGCCCCGACCACATCCACCGCGTGGTCGGCCTCGACAAGGGCAGCGTCACCGTCCACGCCTACAGCCCGCCGCTGTGGCGGATGGGCCAGTACTCCGTCAAGGACAACGTGCTGCGCCGCGTCTCCGTCTCCTACGCCGACGAACTCCGCCCCCTCGACTGACCTCGAGCTCGCGCTCCCAACGTCCGAAGAGCCTCCGGGTTCTTCGGACGTTGCCAGCCGTACTACGTACTGCCCGCTGGCCGGAAGCTGTCAGCCGGGACCTACAGACATTCTGTCCGTGGTTCGATCGATGATGCTCGCCTCTCAGTGCGCTGTCTGCGAAGCTCCGGCGGCGGTGTCCGTCGCCCTTCGCGACTACAGAACTGTCCCTGACTTCGGGGTCTGTGAGAAGCATGTCCGCGTGATCGACACGTGCACGGAGGGGAATCGCGCAACCCCAGCCACGTTACAGAGCGCGCTCTGGTACGAGTCCTGGGCTGCAGAGTGGGCGGAGAAGGCTCTGAAGCGCCTGCGGCAGCGGTTCCGGCCGAGTTGGTCCAAACTCTGGCAAGCCGACCTGGTGGTCCGATATGCCGTGGAGCCTGACGTGTTGCGAGAGGCTTACCTCTACATTGGCAAGTCCCGGCATGGTGGCTGGACCAACCGGGTGTCCGTGGCTCGCAAACTCTGCCGGCTGGGTGAACTCGACGAGGCTGAGCGGCTCCTCCGGGAGGAACTCGGCGAGGTCGAGAACCGCCGACGGAAGAAACTCGCCGGCAATCCGCATGACCCGACGACGCTTTTCGACTGGATCGACCTCTTGGTGTCTACCGGCCGCCATGACGAGGCGGAACCACATCAGAAACACCTTGCCTGGGTCAATGAGGTCGTCGACGTGCTGGACCGGGCGACGGGCACCTTGGCCTCGCTGGAGAGAAGTTGGTCAGCGCGAGCTGGGTCGTTCGTCGAGGTCATGGAGCCTGACGAGCGACCACTGAAGGCGATGTGGGCGATCGACCTTCCGATCTCACGGGGTATCGGGTTCGCCCTGCTCACCGACCGCCGGGTCATCGTCGTCCAAGATCACGATTACCTCGGCCTGAGGGACCCCGCACCGGCGGTGATCCTTGACCCGGACAGTCCGCAGGGGGCGCAACTGATCGCGCGCCTCCACCGTTGACCGTCTCACCAGGTCGACAGATCGGCGCGGCTTACTCCTCGGCCTATCTGCTGTCCAGCGCAGGAGCTGGGGCAGATGTGGACGCAGCGATCTGCCCCGGGTTGCCCCGTGATCTGCCCTGCCGCGGGAGGTGGGGTAGGCGTGAGGCTCGACTGTATGACGACCTCTGTGGAGCTTGAGACGCATTACACGACCCGGCATGACGAGGCCGGCCGGTTGGGTTCGACGTTGAAGGGGCGATTGGAACTTGCTCGGGTGCAGGATCTGCTGGAGCGGTATCTGCCGGAGCCGCCGGCGGTGGTCGGGGACATCGGTGGCGGGCCCGGCGTACACGCCAGTTGGCTGAAGCACCGCGGGTACGACGTGGAGCTGCTCGATCCGGTGGAGCGGCATGTCGACCAGGCGCGGGCGGCCGGGATCGACGCAATACAAGGGGATGCGCGGCGGTTGCCGTGGGAGAACGAGCACTTCGACGCCGTGCTGATGGCCGGGCCGATGTACCACCTGCCCGAGGCCGCGGATCGGCGGCTGGCGTTGCGGGAGGCTGTGCGAGTGGTCCGGCCGGGTGGGTTCATCGCGGTGATCGCGATCAACCGGGCGGCGAACCTGATCGGCTCGATGCTCGCGAACAAGCTGCAGCAGCGGGAGAAGATCGTCCGCGAGATCCTGGACAGCGGGTTCAGTGCCGACAACGAGCGGATGGCGCAGACGACGTACCACACCGTCGCCCAGCTCCGGAACGAGCTGACCGGCGTCGGGCTCCGCGCGGTCACTGTCCACGGCCTCACCGGCCCCGGCGGCTGGCTCACGGTCGCCATCGACGCCCACTTCAAGGACCAGCCGCTGCCGCCTTCGATCGCCGAGCCGGACCCCTTGCAGACTGCACTGGCCTGTACGCGGATGGCCGACCGCTACCCCGACCTGGTCGCCTGCAGCTCCCTCTTCTTCGCAGTAGGCCAGCGTGCGTGATTGGAACCCTTGGCGGAGGCGGCTTCGGCGGCGGGCGGTGCGGTACGTCGAGAACGGGTGGACCGTGGCGCCGCTCGCTGTGCCGAGGGGCGGCGTGTGCCTGTGCGTGCGGGGTGACTGTGTCGATCCGCACCTGGTCGGCCCGGTCGTCCGGAGCGTGCGGCAGGCGGAGGCGATCTGGGCCGAACACCCGTGGGAGATCGCGTTGATCACCGACTCGTACGACGTGGTCGACCTACCCCCGAAGTACGGTGCGCTCCTCAACCAGTTGCTCAAGGCAACCTGTCCGACCGCGATGGCGCCACTGCACCGACGCTGGTGGTTCTTCGTCGCTCCCCACTCGATCCCCGCCGCCCAGATCGAGGCAGCCGGCGGCACCCTGCACACCGGCCCAACCGACTGGTTGCCCGCCCCCGGCACCTCCACCGACACCACCGCCCGCATCCGCTGGCTAGTCCACCCCCACCTCACCCACTGGCACCCCTACCACCGCCACGACGCCATCGACCTGGTCTTGCCTCCCCATCTGAAAGCCGGCTCCCGTCAACCAACCAACTGTCAGGGGAGAATGAGCCGAAGTGCGTCGTCGTGCCGGCCGACGGTCAGCCAGTGAGAGAGCGCGCGCTGAGCCGTCGGCGGCATCTCCAACGTCGAAGGATCTGTCGCCAGGTCGAACCACCTGAGGTCGCCTTCGGTGCCGTCGGGTCGAGTCATCTGGTCCTGCCAAGGATTCTCTGACTATAGTCAGAGAATGGGTGTTGGGGAGGTTCGGCGGTTCAATCGGGTGGTGACCCAGCGGATCGGGGCGCTGAACGATGCCTATATGTCGCGGGACCGTCGGTTGGGGCAGGCGCGGGTGTTGTGGGAGATCGGTGTGGTGGGGTGCGATCTGCGCGAGCTGCGGGCGCGGCTGGATCTCGACTCGGGGTATCTGAGCCGGCTGCTCAGGGGGCTGGAGAGCGACGGGTTGGTTGAGGTCGAGCAGAGCGGGGACGACGGGCGGGTGCGGACGGCGAGGCTGACGCCGAAGGGGATTGCCGAGCGGGAGGTGCTCGATCAGCGGTCCGACGAGCTGGCCGAGTCGATCCTCGAACCGCTCAGTCCGCAGCAGCGGGACCGGCTGGTCACGGCGATGGGCGAGGTCGAGCGGCTGCTGACCGCCTCGGCGGTGCAGGTCGAGATCGTCGATCCGCGGCGGCCGGAGGCGCAGTACTGCATCCAGCGGTACTTCGAGGAGCTGGCCAGCCGGTTCGACGGTGGGTTCGACCATGCCCGGACGATCTCCGCCGACGTCGGCGAACTGACCTTGCCGGCCGGCCTGCTGCTCGTCGCCACGCTGCACACCGAGCCAGTCGGCTGCGCAGGCCTGAAACTGCATCCCGGCGAACCGGCCGAGGTGAAGCGGATGTGGGTTTCCCCGGAGGTCCGCGGCCTGGGCCTCGGTCGCCGCTTGCTGACCGAGATCGAGAAGCAGGCCAAGGCCCACAACACGTCCGCACTACGGCTCGAAACGAACCAGAGTCTCAAAGAAGCCATCGCCCTCTACCGCGCCGCCGGCTACGTAGAGGTGCCCGCTTTCAACGACGAGCCCTACGCCCACCACTGGTTCGAGAAACATCTAGTGTCCTGAGCAGTCCCCTCGGCTGCTCAGGACACTAGATGGATTACGGGTGGCGCAGTACGCCGAGGAGGCCGTGCGTCTCGTCGGCGATTCCGGCGGAGAACCAGACGGCGTCGGTGCCACCGGTGGTCGCCGTACCAGGGAGCAGCGCCCACAGACCCGGGATCACCAAGGTATGGCCGGAGCTGTTCTTGACCTGGCTGTCGATGTGGTTCGCGAAGCGGCCGTGGTTCTTGGCCTTCACCACGTTGATGCGGCCGTCACCGAAGTTGCCGATCAGCAGCGAGCCGGCGTCCTTACCCCACGCAGCCGGTGCGATCGCGAGCCCCCAGGGCGCGTTCAGCGAACCGCGGGACGCGATCCGCTCGACGAACCGGCCGTCCACGGTGTACTCGTCGACGAAGCCGAGGCCACGGCCGGCGAGCTCCTCACCGGTCTTCGGGTCGACCTTGGCGTAAGCGACGAAGATCCGGTTGTTCAGCGTCTGCACGTTGAAGGGTGAGTACCCCTTCGGGAGGGCGAAGTCCTTGAACGCCCACCACGGCTGCTTCACCGGCTGGAAGGCGTTGTCGAAGACGTCGATCCGGCCCTGCGCGAAGTTGGCGGCGTACAGCTGGTCGCCCTTCGCCGCGGTCGCGATCGCGAGACCGGTGTAGACAGCGCCCGGGGTGGTCGCCTTGATGTCGGCGGCGCCGATCAGCGGGCTGACCGGTGGGCCCCAGGCCGCGATCTGGCCGGTCAGGGTGGCGAAGATGAACCGGGCGGGCGCACTGGCGGTGCCGTTGCTGAGCACGAAGCCGGTGCCCGCGTTGTTGACCTGGCCGGTCGGGTGCGGGACATCGACGCGGACGGTCGGGACCTTGGTCGCGGTGCTCGCGCCGGGCGCCGAGGAGTACAGCGTCGAGGACGAGGTGCCCTCGTTGGATGCCCAGAGCGGGGAGGTCGCGCCGAGCGCGAGACCCCACGGGTTCACCAGGTCGGGATCCTGCAGCGCGGCCTTGCCGGGCAGGTCGGAGACCAGGTTGACCTGCTGGACGACGAGATCGTGGCCGTACGACGAGTGCGCGCTGGCGGCGGTCGGCGCCACCAGTGCCAACCCGCCGACCAAGGCGGAGGCAACAACGAGTGGTCGGCCTTTTGAACGAAGCGACATAACACTTTCCTGTCAGTGAGGAAGTGGAACACCGCCTACACGGACAGGAACAGAAGCCGGTTCAAAGCAAAACCGAGATGGGTAGCCGGACCCCCTGAAGTGGGTAGCCGACGGGCGGCGACCACCCAAAGATGGTCACCGCCCGTTCAGCTGTCAGGCCCAGGTTTCGGCGTGGGTGACGATGCCGTTCGGGGCGCTGATCTCGGTGACGACGTCGTCGGCGTCAGCCTCCAGCGGCTCGAACGGATACTCCGGTACGACGTACGCGCGCGCGCCGGCGACCAGGTCGACCCCGGGCAGCTCGAACCACGCCTCACCGACCTCGCGGCTGATCTCGTAGATCGCCTGCTCGGCCGTGTCGACCGGGTCCGGCTCGCCGGAGTCGTCCAGCTCGGCGGGGTGCCGTTCCTGCGCGGCCCGGCCGGCGTCGAGCAGCGCGTCCAGGTCGACCACCCGCAGGTCGAACCGGGAGACCACGGTGATCACGTGGTCCTGCTCGAGCAGCTCCTCTTCCTCTTCGGCCTCGTCGGTCTCCTCCTCGAGCAGCAGCGGCGCGGTGCCCGTGAGCTCGAAGACCGCGTCGTTCCAGCCCTCGACGAGCTCCTCCAGTGCGACGTTCTGCTCGTACAGCGCGTCCTGCTCGTCCGGGCCGCCGGTCATCGCCAGCAGGGCCTGGGTGTGCGCCTGGAGGCGTTCGGCCAGCAACTGGCTTGCCTCGGCCAGAGCCTTGCGGCTCTCTTCCGAGAAGAACTGGTCCCCGGAGAACTGCGGCTCATCCACTTCAGTCACTGCGTTATTCCCTAACTATCCGAGGGCGTCTCATTGCCAGGCGTAAGTATGCGCACTGGAAGCGGCAGAGCGAAGTTGGGTGGGGGGACTGTCTGCGTGAGAGGTGTGTGAGAGGTGGGTGGGCGGGTGTGAGAGGGGTGCGAGAAGGAGGCTGAGGGGGCAATCAGCGGTGTGCAGTGGGGGACATGAGGAATTTTGCCGAGTTGGGCGGACGTCTGTGAGCGCCGAGAACGTTGCCGGCCTCGTGATCGCCGCGGGGCTGGTCATGTACCTGGTCGCCGCGCTGATCTTCCCCGAGAGGTTCTGATGTCCGACACCGCCGCCGGCCTGCTCCAGGTCGGCCTCCTGGTCGCGCTACTGGCCGCCGTCTACCGGCCACTGGGCGGTTACATGGCGCACGTCTACACCACCGAGAAAGATTCGCGGGTCGAACGCGGCACCTACAAGCTGCTTGGCGTCGACGCCAAGGCAGAGCAGACCTGGGCCGTCTACGCCCGGTCCGCGATCGCCTTCTCCGCCGTCGGCGTCCTCCTGCTCTACCTGATCCAGCGGCTGCAGTCGCACCTGCCACTGTCCCTCGGCCTGCCCAACGTCGAGCCAGGCCTCGCCTTCAACACAGCCGCCTCGTTCGTCTCGAACACCAACTGGCAGTCGTACTCACCCGAAGTGACCATGGGCCACTTGGTCCAGTTCGCCGGCCTCGCCGTCCAGAACTTCCTCTCGGCCGCCGTCGGAATCACCGTCGCGGTGGTCGTGATCCGCGGCTTCGCCAGGTCCACAACGGACCGGCTCGGCAACTTCTGGGTCGACCTGGTCCGGACCGTACTACGGATCCTGCTGCCGATCGCCGTCGTCGGCGGGCTCGTCCTGGTCGCGACGGGCGTCGTCCAGAACTTCTCCGGCGGCCATGAGGTCACCTCGGTGATCGGCCAGTCCCAGACCCTCCCCGGCGGCCCGGTGGCCAGCCAGGAAGTCATCAAGGAGCTCGGCACCAACGGCGGCGGCTTTTACAACGCCAACTCGGGCCACCCCTTCGAGAACCCCAACGGCCTCTCCAACCTGTTCGAGATCTTCCTCCTACTCCTGATCCCGGTCTGCCTGACCCGCACCTTCGGCCTGATGGTCAAGGACAAGCGCCAGGGCTACGCGATCCTCGGCGTGATGGGCACCCTCTGGGCAGCCTTCACCTTTGCCGCCACCTTCTTCGAGAACCAAGGAGCCGGTACTGCGACGCAAGCGGCCGGCGCCGCCATGGAGGGCAAGGAGACCCGCTTCGGCGAATGGGCCTCGGCCCTCTTCGCCACCTCGACCACCGGTACGTCGACCGGCGCGGTGAACTCGGCACATGACTCGTTCACCCCACTCGGTGGCGGTACGGCGCTGTTCCACATGATGCTCGGCGAAGTGACGCCGGGTGGTACCGGAACCGGTCTCTACGGGATGCTCGTGCTCGCCGTCCTCACGGTCTTCGTGGCCGGGCTGATGGTCGGCCGGACCCCGGAGTACCTGAAGAAGAAGATCACCGCACGCGAGATGAAGCTGGTCTCGCTCTACATCCTGGCCACGCCGACCGTCGTCCTCGTCGGGGCGTCGCTGGCGATGGGACTGGCGACCGCGCGGGCCTCGATTTTCAACACCGATAGCCCGCACGGGTTCTCCGAGGTGCTGTACGCGTTCACCTCGGCAGGGAACAACAACGGCAGTGCGTTCGGTGGGCTCAGCGCCAATATCCCCTTCTACAACACGGCCCTCGGGCTGGTGATGCTGCTCGGCCGGTTCGTGCCGATCGTCATCGTGCTCGCGCTGGCCGGCTCGTTCGCCCAGCAGCAGCCGGTCCCGGTGAACGAAGGCACGCTGCCCACGCACAAGGCGCTCTTCGTGACGATGCTGGTCGGCGTCGTGATCGTCGTCACCGGCCTGACCTACTTCCCCGCCCTCACTCTCGGACCCCTCGCGGAGGGACTGTGACCACCCTGACCAAGCCGCCCGCTCCCAAGGCCTCGGCGGCTCCGAAGAAGGCGCCCTCGGGCCTGTTCGACCCGACGATGCTGCTCACCTCGCTGCCGGACGCGCTGCGCAAGCTCGATCCGCGGGTGATGGTGAAGAGCCCGGTGATGTTCGTGGTCGAGGTCGGCGCGATCGCCTCGACGGTGCTGGCCTTCACCGATTCCAGCGTGTTCGTCTGGTGGATCGTCGTCTGGCTCTGGCTGACGGTGATCTTCGCCAACCTGGCCGAGGCCGTCGCCGAGGGCCGCGGCAAGGCCCAGGCGGCGACCCTGCGACGGGCCAAGACCGAGACGACCGCGCGCAAGCTCAGCGAGGACCGCCTCAGTGAGGAGGAGGTGCCGGCCGCGTCGCTGCAGCTCGGCGACCTGGTCGTGGTCGAGGCCGGTCAGATCATCCCCGGCGACGGTGACGTCGTCGAGGGGGTCGCCAGTGTCGACGAGTCGGCGATCACCGGGGAGTCGGCGCCGGTGATCCGGGAGTCCGGCGGTGACCGGAGCGCCGTCACCGGTGGCACCAAGGTGCTGTCGGACCGGATCGTCGTCAAGATCACCACCAAGCCGGGCGAGAGCTTCATCGACCGGATGATCGCGCTGGTCGAAGGTGCCTCCCGGCAGAAGACGCCGAACGAGATCGCCCTGAACATCCTGCTCGCCAGCCTGACGATCGTCTTCCTGATCGCCACGGCGACCCTGCCGACTTTCGCCCTCTACGCGCACACGGACCTGAATCTCGTGATTCTGGTGGCCCTGCTGGTCTGCCTGATCCCGACCACGATCGGTGCGTTGCTGTCGGCGATCGGTATCGCCGGCATGGATCGCCTGGTGCAGCGCAACGTTCTGGCGATGTCGGGCCGTGCGGTCGAGGCCGCCGGCGACGTGAACACGCTGCTGCTCGACAAGACGGGCACGATCACGCTCGGGAACCGGCAGGCGTCGGAGTTCATCCCGCTCGCCGGTGTCAGCGAGACCGAGCTGGCCGATGCGGCTCAACTCTCAAGCCTGGCTGACGAAACGCCGGAGGGCCGGTCGATCGTCGTACTGGCCAAGACCCGGTACGAGCTGCGCGAGCGGCACACCGGTGAGTTGCCGCATGCAACGTTCATCGAGTTCACTGCGCAGACCCGGATGAGTGGCGTGGACGTGGACGGCCGGCAGATCCGCAAGGGTGCGGCCGGTGCGATCACCGCCTGGATCCATGACCAGGGCGGCACCGTGGTCGCCGAGCTCGGCGAGATCGTGGATGGCATCTCCGCCTCCGGTGGTACGCCGTTGGTCGTTGCCATCAGCAAAGAAGACGTGGCTCGGCCGCTGGGCGTGATCCACCTCAAGGACGTCGTCAAGGAAGGGATGCGGGAGCGGTTCGACCAGATGCGCGCGATGGGCATCCGGACGGTGATGATCACCGGCGACAACCAGCTGACCGCGAAGGCGATCGCCGAGGAGGCCGGGGTCGACGACTTCCTGGCCGAGGCGACGCCCGAGGACAAGATGGCGCTGATCAAGAAGGAGCAGGAAGGCGGCCGGCTGGTCGCGATGACCGGTGACGGCACCAACGACGCCCCGGCGCTCGCCCAGGCCGATGTCGGCGTCGCGATGAACTCCGGTACGTCGGCGGCCAAGGAAGCCGGCAACATGGTCGACCTGGACTCCAATCCGACGAAGCTGATCGAGATCGTCGAGATCGGCAAGCAGTTGCTGATCACCCGCGGTTCGCTCACCACGTTCTCGATCGCGAACGACGTGGCCAAGTACTTCGCGATCCTGCCGGCCCTTTTCGCCGCGGCGTACCCGGGCCTGGACAGGCTGAACATCATGCAGTTGCACTCGCCGGAGTCGGCGATCGTGTCGGCCATCGTGTTCAACGCGCTGGTGATCGTCGCACTCGTCCCGCTGGCGCTGCGAGGCGTGCGGTACAAGCCGTCCTCGGCATCCGCGATGCTGCGCCGCAACCTGCTGATCTACGGCGTCGGCGGCCTGATCACCCCGTTCATCGGCATCAAACTCCTCGACCTGGTGATCTCGCTGATCCCAGGCATCCGCTGAAAGGCGAGAGATATGGCAAGCAGACTCCCCGCGACGATGCGGCAGTTCGGGGTGGCGACCCGGGCGCTGATCGTGTTCACGATCGGCCTGGGGGTGATCTACCCGCTGGTGATGACCGGCGTGGCGCAGGTGCTGTTCCACGGCAACGCCAACGGTTCGGTGATCCAGGTGAAGGGCAAGGACGTCGCCTCCGATCTGATCGGCCAGGCGTACACCAAACAGGCGACCAAGGACGGCAAGCCCGAGGTCGATGCCGACGGCAAGCCGGTGATGGTGGCCGACCCGCTGTGGTTCCAGACCCGCCCATCGGCGGTCGACTACGACGCCAAGGGCAGCGCGGCCTCGCAGTACGGGCCTAACAACGCCGATCTGCTCGCCGCGGTCGAACAGCGGCGGAAGGATGTCGCCTCTCTGGAGGGCGTCGACCCGGCTCAGGTGCCGCCGGACGCCGTCACGGCCAGCGGCAGCGGGCTCGACCCCGACATCAGCCCCGCGTACGCCGCGTTGCAGGTGAACCGGGTCGCGCGGGAGCGCGGACTCGACGTCGCCAAGGTGCAACAGCTGGTGAAGGAGAACACCAAGGGACGCGCCCTGGGCTTCCTCGGCGAGCCCGTGGTGAACGTGGTGACGCTGAATGCCGGCCTGGCTGGGCTGAGCTGAGACGATGGCGGTATGAGTAGCAGCGGTCGTGGGCACCTGAGGGTCTACCTCGGTGCCGCGCCCGGCGTCGGCAAGACCTACAAGATGCTCGGCGAGGCGCAGCGCCGGCGGGAACGCGGGACCGACGTCGTGGTCGGACTGGTCGAGACGCACGGCCGCGAGCACACCGCCGAGATGCTCGACGGCCTCGAAGTGGTGCCGCGCAAGATCCTGGACTACCGGGGTGCGAGCTTCACCGAAATGGATCTGGACGCGGTGCTGGCCCGCCGGCCCGAGGTCGTGCTGGTCGACGAGCTTGCCCACAGCAACATCCCGGGCAGCCGGCATGCCAAGCGCTGGGAGGACATCGACGAGCTGCTGGCCGCCGGGATCGACGTGATCTCGGCGGTCAACATCCAGCACCTCGAATCCATCAACGACGTGGTCGAGAAGATCACCGGCGTACCGCAGCAGGAAACCGTGCCGGACCGGGTGGTCCGGGCGGCGGACCAGATCGAGCTGGTCGACATGACGCCGGAAGCGCTGCGCCGCCGGATGGCGCACGGCAACGTCTACCAGGCGGACAAGATCGACGCTGCCCTGGGCAACTACTTCCGGGTCGGCAACCTGTCCGCGCTGCGCGAACTCGCCCTGTTGTGGCTGGCGGACCGCGTCGACGCCGGCCTGCAGCAGTACCGTTCCCAGCATGACATCGACTCCACCTGGGAGGCGCGCGAACGGGTCGTGGTCGCGCTCACCGGCGGACCCGAAGGCGAGACCCTGATCCGGCGTGCCGCCCGCATCGCCGCCCGCTCCTCCGGCGGGGATCTGCTCGCCGTCCACATCGCCCGTTCCGACGGGCTGACCGGCGCCAACCCGGCCAAGCTCGCCCAGCAACGTCAGCTCGTCGAGAGTCTCGGTGGCACCTACCACCAGGTCGTCGGCGAGAATGTTCCGGAATCCCTGCTCGCGTTCGCGCGCGCCGAGAATGCGACCCAGTTGGTGCTCGGCGGCAGCAGGAGATCGCGGCTCGCAGCGCTGTTCACCGGTCCGGGGATCGGCGCCAGCTCGATCCGGGGCTCGGGCGACATCGACGTCCACATCGTCACGCATTCGGAGATGGGTCGCGGCCGGTTGCCTCGGGTGCGCGGCAGCATCTCCCGCCGACGGTTGATCTACGGGTACCTGCTCGCCGTACTGCTTCCGCCGGCGTTGGCCGCGCTGCTCGGGATCGGCGACGCCCTCAACCTGACCAGCAACGTGCTCGCCTTCCTGTTCGCCGTCGTCGTGGTCGCCCTCGTCGGCGGACTCTGGCCGGCGCTGCTGACCGCGATCGCGGGCACGCTCGTCCTCAACTGGTTCTTCACCCCGCCCACCAAGTCGTTCACGATCACGGAGCCGAACAACGCCCTTGCCCTCGGCATCTTCGTCCTGATCGCAGGCCTCGTCTCGTCGGTGGTCGACCGCGCAGCACGTCGTACCAGGCAGGCGGCCCGGTCCGCGGCGGAGTCCGAGACACTCGCGACCCTGGCCGGTTCCGTACTGCGCGGCGAAACCGCGCTGCCCGCATTGCTCGAACGGGTCCGGGAAGCCTTCGGTATGACCGGCGCCTGCCTGATGGAACGCCTGGAGACCGACGAGCTGACGGAGACCTGGCGCCCGATCGCATCAGCCGGTACGCCGACCTGCCGGCGCCCGGAGGACGGCGACGCCGAGATCCCCGGTCGCGACGATCTCGTCCTGGTCCTGCAAGGCCGGTCGCTCGCAGCCGACGAACGCCGCCTGGTCGGTGCCTTCGCGGCCCATGCCGCGGCATTGGTCGACAAGGCCCGCCTCAGCGAGGCCGCTGCCGAAGCCAAGCCCTTGGCCGAAGCGGACAAGCTTCGTACGGCGTTGCTGCGCGCGGTGGGCCACGATCTCCGGTCGCCGCTCGCCTCCGCGAAGGCGTCGGTGACCAGCCTGCGGAGCTCGGATGTCGACTGGAGTCCGGCAGAGCGGGACGAACTGCTCGAGACGGCGGACGAGTCGCTGGACCGGCTCACCCGGTTGGTGGACAACTTGCTCGACCTCAGTCGCCTGCAGGCCGGCGTACTGCCTGTCTTCACACGGCCGATGGCGCTCGACGAGATCCTGCCCGGCGTACTGGCTGAGCTCGGGGACGCGGCCGACGCGGTGCGGGTCGATCTGCCGCACACGTTGCCGTTGGTCGCCGCGGATCCGGCGTTGCTGGAGCGGGTGATCGCGAACCTGCTGGCCAACGCGGTCCGGCATTCACCGGCCGGTCGGGCGCCGCTGGTGACCGGGAGCTCGCTGGGGGACAAGGTCGAGATCCGGGTGGTGGATCGTGGGCCGGGGATTCCGCGGGCGGATCGCGACCGGGTGTTCGCGCCGTTCCAGCGGCTTGGTGACACCGACAACACGACGGGCGTCGGGCTGGGACTTGCGCTCGCACGTGGGCTGACCGAGGCGATGAGCGGCTCGCTGCAACCCGAAGACACCCCCGGAGGTGGGCTGACCATGGTCGTCTCGTTGCCAGTAGCAACCTTGCGGCCGGACGACGCACCTGTGCCGGGAAGTCGGGAACGCTCCGGCGAGGAGACCTCATGACCAGGATTTTGGTGGTTGACGACGAGCCGCAGATCGTTCGGGCATTGCAGATCAACCTGAAGGCGCGGCGGTATGAGGTGCACGTCGCGGGGAGCGGCACGGCTGCTTTGAAGGTGGCTGCGCAGTATCCGCCGGACCTGGTGATCCTGGACCTCGGGCTGCCGGACTTCGACGGTGTGGACGTGATCCGCGGGCTGCGCGGCTGGACCGAGGCGCCGATCCTGGTGCTGTCCGGGCGGACCGACAGCACGGACAAGGTCGAGGCGCTCGATGCCGGTGCGGACGACTACGTGACCAAGCCGTTCGGCATCGACGAGTTGCTCGCGCGGATGCGCGCCGTACTGCGGCGGAGCAACCTCGCGCAGGACCAGCCGGTGGTCGTCGTCGGTGGTGCTCGAGTGGATCTGGCGGCGAAGCGAGTCACCCTGGACAGCGGAGAGGACATCCGGCTGACCCCGACCGAGTGGCACCTGCTGGAGGTGCTGATCCGGCACCCCGGCAAGCTCCTGTCGCAGCGCCAGCTGCTGACCGAGGTCTGGGGACCGGGTTACGAGTCGGCCAGCGGCAATCTGCGCTTCTACATGGGCCAGCTACGCCGCAAACTCGAAGCCGACCCGGCCCGCCCGGTCCATCTCCTGACCGAGCCCGGCATGGGCTATCGCTTCGAACCGTAGAAACTACCGTCGTCCGATTTCTTCAAGACGGGGGGTGGGGAATGGGTAAGGGTGACGGTATGGACATCTTCACTGCTGCCAGGGACTTCGTTCGGACTGATGGGCGACTGGTTGAGCGTCGGTTGTTCGCGACGCTCTTCGAAGGGGCTGATGCGGGCGGAGTGGTCGACGCGTTGCGTGGGTATCAGAACGCCGACGGTGGATTCGGGCATGCGTTGGAGCCGGACAAGCGATGCCCGGACAGCACCGGGCTCGACGTGGAGACCGCTTTCGACGTCCTGCTCGCGGCTGGTGCGCGGGACGACGAGCTCGTACGGCGTGCGGTCGACTGGCTGCAGTCGGTCGCGACTCCCGAAGGTGCCGTCTCGTTGTGCAGTCCGGTGATCGAGAACTATCCGCGGGCAGAGCACATGGGCGACTGGACCTACCAGCCCGACCTGAACCCGACGGCCGGGTTGGTCGGCCGGCTGTACTCGCTCGGTGTCGAGCACCCATGGCGCGAACAGGCAGCGACCTGGTGTGCGAAGACACTTGCTGACGGTCTGCCCAGCGATGCGCACGGCCTGCACGAGGCGATGGAGTTCCTCGAGCACGGACCGGGCGAGGTCGACCTGGACCCGATCCGCGAGCATCTGACCAAGGTCTCCTTCTACCGCGCGGAGGCCGACGATCCGGAGTACGGCGTGACGCCTTTGCACTTTGCGCCGACGCCGGACAGCGCCTGGCGACCACTGTTCACCGACGAACAGATCGCCGGGCACCTCGACCGTCTCATCGCCGACCAGCAACCCGACGGCGGCTGGGCGATCACCTGGGAGCCGCCGGGTCCCGCCGCCAAACTCGAATACCGCGGCGTCGAAACCCTCCGTGCCCTCCGCGTCCTGAAGGCCTACAACCGCCTACCGACGAGCTGATCGCCGAGTTCCGTGCGGGCATAGAGGACCACGCGGCCGGCCCGGGCCTTGCTGACCAGGCCGTTCGCGGTCAGTGTCGCGAGCTGTTGCGAGATCGCGCTCGGGCTGACCCCGCGCCGGCGGGCCAGTTCGAGCGTCGACGCGGGCTGGTCGAGTGCGGCCAGCAGACCCGCGCGGGCCCGGCCGATCAGCTCCCCTAACGCCTCAGGACCGGCCTCGACGGTGGTCTCCCAGAGCGTGCCGATGCCGCGGGCCGGATACGCGACCGTCGGCGGCTCGTTCGCACCGACCGGGCTGATCGCATGCTTGGCGAACAACGTCGGCACCAGCCAGAACCCACGGCCTTCGACCGCGACGTCGTAGTCGAGCACGTACGACGAGACGCGCAGCCGCAATACGCCGTCCGACCAGACTGCGCTGGGATCGAGCCCGGTCAGTACTGCGGCAGCGCCGTCGCGCGCGAGCAGTCTCGCCCGGTACACCATGTCCGCTTCGAGCACGGACTGCATCCGGCGCCAATGCGGTTCGACGGCCACCTCCCAGTACGCCGCCAGTAGGTCGCTCAGCTGATCGCGCAACCGGCGTGGCTGCTCGCAGAGGCTGGCCAGTCGCGAGGGGAGCGGCCGGCCGTCGTACGCGCCGATGATGTCGCTGACGGCCCGGCTCGGTGGCGTCGCCCGTACGCGACTGAGCTCGTCCGCGACATCGGGTAGCGGCGAGTCGGGGCGCGGCGTGAGGAAGTCCGGCAGCCAACCGACCTCGGGTGCGACCAGTGCGAGCAGCAACTCCCGATCGGGCCAGTCCGCGATCAACGCCTGCGTCCGGCGGATCCAGGGCAGGTGGAGGACATGCGCGGACGGTTCCTGCAAGGCCCACAGACTGGTCGCGGCCTCCAGCAACGGGGAGCAGGCGAACCGCATGTCCGCGAGGTCGTCGACACCGAGCCGGTAGCTGATCATTTAGCTCCAGGCTAACTCTCTGGCCCGCGCGTCCCGCCGACTCGTTCCATGGTCGGCATGACCGAGATTCAACTGGTGGCCCGTCCGAACGGCGTCCCCACCGCCGACCTGTTCGCTTTCGTCGACACCGAGCCGCCCGAGGTACAGCCCGGTACGGCGTTGGTGGCGAACCTCTACCTCTCCGTCGATCCCTACATGCGGGAGTGCATGGACGACATCTGGGAGCTGAATTCACCGCTCGAAGGCCGGGCGCTCGGCCGCGTCCTGGAGTCGCGCACCCCGGAGTACAAGGTCGGTGACATCGTCTTCCATGGGAACGGCTGGCGGACGCACGCGCTCGTCACCCCGGGCGAGAGTCGGCTGATCAAGGAGGAAGCCGGGGTGCCGCTGTCCGCCCACCTCGGCATCCTCGGCGGGACCGGGCTCAGCGCCTATGTCGCGCTGGGTCGGGTCTCGAAGCTGCAGCCAGGCGAGACGATCTTCATCTCGGCCGCCGCCGGCGGAGTCGGTACTGCGGCCGGCCGGTTGGCCAAGCTGTTCGGGGCCGGCCGGGTGATCGGCAGCACCGGATCCCGGGGGAAGGCCGAGCATCTGGTCTCCGAGGTCGGATTCGATGCCGCGTTCTGCTACCGGGACGGCCCGATCGTCGACTCGCTCGCGAAGGCGGCGCCGGACGGCATCGACGTCTACCTGGACAACGTCGGCGGTGAGCACCTGGCCGCGGCGATCGACATCCTCAAGCAGCGTGGGCGGATCGCGTGGTGTGGAGCGGTCTCGTCCTACAACCACGAGGCGCCGGTCGCACCGCGGAACCTGTTCGACATCGTCGGCAAGGAGCTCCGGCTGGAAGGGTTCCTGGTCCGCGAGAACCTGGATGCCCGGCCGGAGCTGTACGACCGGCTGATCCCCGAACTGCAGGCCGGGCGGGTGGTCTCGGACGAGACGATCGTCACCGGCTTCGACGGCATGGTCGAGGCCTTCCTGGCGATGTTGCGAGGTGAGAACCGGGGAAAGATGATCGTCCGGCTGTGACAGAATCGGCGGTCGTGAGGAGGCTGACAGCGCGTGACTGGTGACACCTGGGTGCAGTCATTGGTCTCTGCGATCGCTGCTGTTGTCGCCGCCACGCAGCCGGTCGCAGCTCCGACGCCGATCGCCGGCCAGCCGCCTGCTCAGGTGCGCAAGGCCGGTGACTGGGTCGGCAGCTGGGCGACCGCGGTCACCGAGGCGGACAAGACCGGCCTGTCGGCGACCGGGGTCGCGAACACGACGTTGCGGCAGGTCGTGCATCTGTCCGTCGGTGGCAACGCGGTGCGGATCCGGCTGTCCAACCGGTTCGGAACGCGGCCGCTGGTCGTCGGCCGGACCACCGCCGTACCGCGGAAGGCGATGCCGGCACCGACTCCGAACGTCGAGATCCTGCAGGTCCTTCCGCTGACCTTCCGGGGCAAGGCCGCCGTCACGATTCCCGTTGGTGCCGAGGTGATGTCGGATCCGCTCGCGCTGCCGGTCGCGGAGGACAGCGACCTGGTGATCAGCACCTATTTCCCGGCCGCGACCGGGCCGCTCACCCAGCACCCGGCCGGCTATGCGACCGCCTTCAGCGCGTACGGCGAGCAGACCACGGGCGGCGGCGCGCAGTACCGGAAGGTGCCGGGGATGGCCCGGTTCGTCGTCTCCGAGGTCGACGTCCGGGGGTCGGCGAAGGGGGCGGTGGTGCTGTTCGGCGACTCGATCACCGACGGTGCCGCGTCGCCGATGGACCGGAATCTGCGCTATCCGGACCAGCTCGCCGACCTTCTGCTCACCCGTGGCCTCGGCGCCCTCAACGCGGGGATCGCGGGGAACCGGCTGCTCGCGAACGGGGGCAGTTCGGGGGAGGCCGGGATCGCGCGGTTCGAGCGCGACGTGGTGCGGCGTACCGGCGTACAGGCTGTGGTTGTGCTGGAGGGGATCAACGACATCCGGTTGACCCGCGGGGCGATCTCGGCGACGCAGGTGATCGCGGCGCATCGGCAGTTGATCGCGCGGGCGCATGCGGCGGGGTTGAAGGCGTACGGGGCGACCTTGACGCCGTTCTGGGCCTCGGCGCAGTACACGGTCGGCGGGGAGATCGCGCGACAGGCCGTCAACAGGTGGATCCGGACATCGGGCGAGTACGACGGGGTGGTCGACTTCGAAGGGGCACTGCGCAATCCGACGCAGCCGTTGATGCTGCTGCCCGGGTACGACAGCGGCGATCATCTGCACCCGAACGCGGCGGGCTTCACAGCGATGGCGCGGGCCTTCGACCTCGATCAGCTGACGCGTTAGCCCGACTCGGCCGGGTGCTCGACCTGGCGATCGCCCCATTGGGTGAGCAGGCCGCGGCCGATCTCCAGGTCGTCACGGAGCGAACGGTCGGCCAGGTCGTCCGGCAACGCGGCCAGCGCGTCGGCGAGCCAGGGGCCGACCGAAGCGGGCGCGAGTTGTTCCGGTGTGATGCCGGCCAGCCTTGCCGCCCGCACGGCGGTGACGAGTTCGCAGGCGAGGACGTCACGGAGGGCGTCGAGCAACTGCGCGGTCAGTACTGCGGCCTGCGGGGCGAAGCTCGCGTGGTGTTCGGCACCTCTGGAGAGCGTCGCCGTGCCCAGGGTCGCCGGTTGGGCGGTGGAGCGGACCGAGGCGAGCGCGTCGTGCGCGACGTACTCGATCATCATCACGCCCGAGCTGGCCTCGGCGCCGCTGGCCAGGAATCGGCTCAGGCCGGTGAATTCGGGATCGACCAGGTTCGCGACCCGCGAGGTGGAGAGGGTGGCGACGCTGTGCAGGCTCAGTCGCAGCGAGTCGAGGGCGAGCGCGATCGGCATCGCGTGCCAGTTCCCGTTGTGCAGAACGGTGTCGCCGGCAACCAATGGATTCTCGGCGGAGGCGTTGATGTCGATCATCAGAGCGTTGCCCAAGGCATCGACATGGTCGACGGCCGGGCCGAGGACCTGGGCGAAGGCACGCAGGCCGAAGGGGTCCTGGACGCGGGCCGGTGGGAGGGGGAGGTGGTCGAGCAGGCCCCGCATTCTTCGGGCGACCCGGACCTGGCCTGGTTGTGGGCGCGCTTCTTGGACGCGGATGTCGTACACCTCGGCGTTGCCGTGCAGGGCGACGTGGGAGAGGGCGCCGACCAGCGGTACGACGTTGATCAGGGTGGCCGCTTCGACGTACGCGAGACAGCAGTCGGCCAAGGTGAGCGCGTTGCTGGAGAGCAGGGGAAGCGCGCTGGTGCCGTCGATGACGTCGCCGAGGGCGAGGCCGAGTTCGGCGAGCGGGCCGAGGTCGCCGGTACCGATCGCGCCACCGCGGTGCAGGTCGGGGAGGGTGTCGGCGTTGAGGAGTTCGACGATCGCGTCGGCGACCTCCGGGGCCAGGCCGGATCCGCCGGTGGCGAGCTGGTTGACGCGGATCAGCAGGCCGAGGCGGACGACCTCCTTCGGGTACGACGTGGTGCCGGTGGTCGAGTGCGAGGCGAGTAGCCGGGCGCCGTGTTCGGGGTCGTTGGTGAGTACGTCGCGGTTGGCGCCGACGCCGGTGGTCCGGCCGTACACCGGGCGGTGCAGCGCGATCTCGGTCACCGCCGCGGCCGAGTCGGCCATCTTCTTGCGGGCGGTCTCGGCCAGCTGCACCGGCGTCCGCCGCTGCCCGAGCGAGACCGCGTCCAGCGGCGTCAGTCCCACCCCGGAAATCTCGATCGGCTCCACCCGCCCAGTGTGAATCCTGTCACCCGCACCACGAAGCACCTCCGCCGCTCACCCGTCTGAAACCCGAGACTGCCCCGCCGAACACCGTTTTTTCCTCCGCTGCCGCGCTTATATCCAGGCAGCGGACGAAAAAACGGTGCTCGACGAGGGCGAGGGCGAGGGCGAGGGCGAGGGCGAGGGGCGAGGGCGTCGGCGGGAGGTGCGCCGGGGAGGGGGCTGGGCGGACGGGGCGGATCAGCGCTTCCAGGGGTTGGGGAGGGCGATGACTTGGAAGGGTGGGGCTGCGGCGGGGCCTTTGGCGGATTGGCCGTTGACGACGAGGAGGCGGTTGCCGTCGGAGGCGAGCGTGGTGGGGGTGTCGAAGCGGGGATCGTCGTAGCTGCCGAGGTCGGTGGCGGTGGTGCCGTCCGGGGAGAGTCTCAGGGCGGAGAGGAAGAACTCGGCGGTTTCCAGGACGTCGCCGCGGTTGCAGACGCCGATCAGCAGGTCGTCGAGGAGCAGCAGTCCGTCGGCGGCCCACTCGGTCGTGAGGACGTGGGTGGAGCCGTCGAGCTCGACACGCAGCAGCACCTCTTCGCCTGGATCGGCGACGAGCAGGACCTCGTCGGTGAGGGCGACGATGCCGTTGGGGTAGACCTTCGGACCGGTGTCCTTGAGGTGGATCGGTTCCGGGGCGAGCTCGGTGTTCAGCAGGTCGAAGCGCCACACCACCGGCTGCGACGAGTCGGTCGCGTATGCGTGGTCGCCGATCACCCAGACATCATTGAGGTAACCGTCGATGGTTCGCCGGGAGACGAGTTCGCGAGTCGCGAGGTCGTCGCAGTAGAGGGTGCCGCTTTCCGCGCCGCAGACGATCAGCTGCGCATCGGCGTACAGGTCGAACCCGAGGACGATGGTGCGTCCGCCGCTGCCGCCGGCGGCCGAACCTAGAACGACGAGGGGTCGCCGGAGGCACGGCGTACAGGCCTGGGCATGGCAAAGGCCCGCCGTTCCCGAAGAACGGCGGGCCTGGAATGGGGCTAGCGGGTTACGAGGCTTTGCCGTAGCGCTTGTTGAACTTCTCCACGCGGCCCTGGGTGTCCATCACGCGCTGCTGACCCGTGTAGAACGGGTGGCTGGCGGACGAGATCTCGACGTCGACGACCGGGTAGGTGTTCCCGTCGTGCCACTCGATGGTCTCGTTGCTCTCGCGGGTGGAGCCGGTGAGGAAGCTGAAGTTACCGGACTTGTCCCGGAAGACGACCCGGCGGTAGTCGGGGTGGACGTCCTTCTTCATGCTGCTGCACTTCCTTCCAGATAAGGGGCGAACGGATCGGTCAGTGTCGCTGTCGACTCATCCGCACGAAGGACACAACCATCCAGGCGGCGCTCTAATTCCCAGATGTCCAGATCGATTCCGGTGATCGACAGGTACGTCGCGCGGTCGCCGTGGTCGGGGTGCCACTCCAGCGCCGAGCGGGCCTGGTGCGTCTGGCCGACCTCGGACCAGCGGTCGGCCGGCAGATCGGCCAGCCAGCGACCGAGTACGCCGAGCGAGATGTTGGTGCCGAAGCTGTCCCAGCCGAGACGGGCGTGCGGCTGCGACGCCAGCCAGACGGTGCCCTTGCCCCGAGCGGTCCCGTTGACGAGGTCCTCGAGAGCGTCGTACAGGCGTTCGGGGTGGAACGGCCGGGTGGATTGCCAGACCAGCGTCCGGACCCGGCCGCCGTCCTGCAGGGGTGCGCTGATCGCTCCGGGCTCGACCCAGGTCTCGGCCGTGTCGGGGTTGTGGAGTCTCAGGTCGAGCAGCCCGGTCGCATCGGTCCGGACCATCGCCTGCGGGTTGATCGCGCGGCTCAGCGCCTCGACCGTTTCGTCCGCGCTGCTCAGGATCACCACGTTGGCGTACTCGACCTGCCGGGCGATCACCTCGGCGATCGCCCGGCCGTCCTCGGCGGCGGTCGCGATACCCCGGTCGTGGATCAGATCCTCCCCGGTCAGATCTCTGACGACGGTTTCGGTGTCCAGGACAGTCAGTACTGCGTCCGTTCTGAGCTCGCCGCTGTCGTCCCGGGCGATCTCCTCGGCCAGCGCCTGGGTATCACCTGCGCCGGGGACCGACACGATGACCGCGTCGTACTTGCCGGTCGCGGCAATGCTGACGAGGAGCGCCACCAGCGAGCCACGCATCGCGCAGGAGACGCAGGGGTGACCCATCCGGATCTCCTCCTCGTCGATCACGCCGGAGCGGGTCCGGGCGATCCGGGTGACGGAGCCCGCGGCGAGACCGCTCACGTCGTACCGGACCAGCACTCCACGGCCGGATTCCGCCAGCAGAGTGGCCGCTACGGCGTCCCGGATGGTCTCGTCGACCCCCGTCAGCAGGGTGACCGGCAGCATGTCGTCTCCCGTCTTATTGAAAATGATAACCAGTACAATGTACACTGCTCGGGCCGGACGGGAATACCCGGCTCGTCGGTCGGTGTTCACGCTACCCAAGGGTTCGACGGCGCGAGAGCGCCTGGAAGGAAAGGTCAGATGGCCAAGCGCGACGGAGTCCGCCCGATCATCAAGCTGCGCAGTACTGCGGGCACGGGGTTCACCTACGTGACCCGGAAGAACCGGCGCAACGACCCCGATCGGTTGATCATCCGCAAGTACGACCCGAAGGTCCGTCACCACGTCGAGTTCCGCGAAGAGCGCTGACGGGTGGCCAAGACCAGCAAGATCGCGAAGAACGAGCAGCGCAAGAAGACGGTCGCCCTGTACGCCGACCGCCGGGCGGAGCTGAAGCGGATCATCGCCGACCCGGCCAGCTCCTCCGACGCCCGCGACGAGGCGCAGTTGCGGCTGCAGAAGCTCCCTCGGGACGCATCGCCGATCCGGATCCGCAACCGCGACGTCGCCGACGGCCGCCCGCGCGGCTTCCTCCGCAAGGCCGGCATCTCCCGCGTCCGCTTCCGCACCATGGCCCACCGCGGCGAGCTCCCCGGAATCACCAAGTCCTCCTGGTAAGTGCCCGCCCCGCGACGTGGATGCCGCGGCCCCGGGCAGCAAACGACGACCCCCGCTGAAGTCAGGTGGCTTGCAGCGGGGGTCGTCGTCTGTCTGTTTCGGCGGTGCAGCTTTCAGCCGTGCAGCCGTCGGGTCAGCGCGTCGGCTGCTTGCTTTGTCCTGCGAGCCAACGGTGCTACCGCTTCCGGCGGAACCGACTCGGTGCGGAAGGTGACGCTGATGGCGGCGACCGGGTGGCCGGTGTGGTCGAGGGCGGCGCTGGCGACCGAGGCGAAGCCGGGGGTGATGTGGGAGTTCTCGATCGCGTAGCCCTGGCGGCGTTCGTCGGCCAGCAGGCGGCGGAGCTGGCTGAGCGTTTGGGGGCCCTGGTCGGTACGGCGTACGAAGGTCTCCGGGTTCGGGAACAGCGCGCGGACCTGGGCTGAGGGGAGCTCGGCGAGAAGGGCTCGGCCTGAGGCGGTGAGGGTGGCGGGGAGACGTACGCCGACGTCGGTGACCAGGGTGACCGGGCGAGGTGGCTGTTCTTTCAACAGGTAAACGAGTTCGCGGCCGTGCAGGACGCCCAGATGCGCCGTTTGGCCTACGTCAGCGACCAGTTGGGCGAGCAAGGGGCGGGCGAGGCGCTCGAGCGGATCGTGGCGCAGGTATGCCGAACCGATCTCGAAGGCGGCGACGCCGAGGCCGTAGCGCTTCTCCTCCGGCAGGTGCACCACGAAGCCCTCGCCGATCATTGCCTTGAGCAAGTGATAGGTGGACGAGCGCGGCAGGCCGACCGCGGAGGCGATGCGCTCCATCGGTACCGGACCGGGCTGGGTGGCCAGGAACGTCAGCACCCGCAGCGTGCGGGTCGAGGCGGGAACGTTGCCGCTCACAACAGCGAGCGTAGTGCCCGGCTAGCGGAATTCGCTCGATTGGCGAGTCCTGGCGCGGCCCCGCCTGATCCAGAGCCGGAACGATTCGCCGATCAGCGCCAGCCCGAACAGCCCGAGCGCGACGCCCCAGGCGAACTCCCCCTTGCCGGACAACAGGAAACCGACCCCGGTGGCCAGAACGGCGAAGACACCGAGCGCGAAGAAGAATCGTTTCATCAAAGCGTTCTCTCCGCAGTCCAGGCGCCGGCCGTCGTCTCGTAGCCGAGCCAGCGATTCACCGCGAGCATCGGCACGTTGTTGCTGTCGTTGCCGGTGAACGCGGTGACGAATCGGGCATCCCGGCTGCGGTTCAGCGCGGCCGACTTCACCACCTTGGCCAGCCCACGTCCGCGGTACGCCGGAATCGTGCCGGTCAGATTCGACCAGATGACCCGGCGCTCCGGGTCGGCCGTGGTGCTGACGAACGAGACGACAACTCCATCTTCGGCGAGAAGGGCGATGCTGAGGTCGCGTCGCAGGTCCGGGTGGTTCCAGTCGGTGGCGAACCAGTCGTCGTACGCCGGCGTGTGTGACAGGCCGCTCGGATCGCCGTCGGCAACCGCACCCCAGGCCGCCCAGATCCGGCGCGGATCGACCTCGTCGAAGGTCGCCAACCGCAGACCGTCCGGTACTGCGACCGGCTCGGGCACCTGACTCAGCTCTGCCCGCGCATGACTCATCTGCCTCGACAAGGTGAACCCGTGCGTGGCCGCGAACCGCTTCGAGTCGTCATCATCCGCGACGACGATCAGCAGCCCTCCGGCGCCGGCGTCCGACGCAGCCCGGGTGATCGCTTCGAGGAGCGCAGTGCCGATCCCACGCCGACGTTCAGCCGGAGGCACCTGCACCGTCACCCTCAGCCGCGGCGCCTCTTCCTCGGGTGCCGGCAGATAGACGTTGCCGTAGCCAACGACCTCGCCGCTCTCCACCGCGATCAGCACAACCCGCGAAGTACTACTCCGCAACTCGGCTTCGACCCCACGCGCAGTCTTCACCAGATGCGGCATCGCCGCCGCCCACACCCCCGCGATCCCCACCGCGTCCGCGGGCAACGCCGCCCGGATCTCAAACCCCATCCCCCGACCTTAGAGCCGCACAGGGTCGCGAATAACTGTTGGAACCGTTGCGCGATCCAGCCTTAACGTCATTGCATGGCGATCACGGTCACGCGGCTCGACGAGCACTGGATCGCATCCCGCGACGACGAAGTCATCGGTGAAGTGCACCCATGGTCAGCACCGAACGGCAAGCTCCGCCTCTTCTTCGACCGGACCGACCCCTCGGCGTACGAGGCTCTGATCGCCAGGATCAACGGTCCCTGCCTGACGACTGTCAACGAAGCGGATCAGCCCGCGGTCGACGCCTTGACCGCCCTCGGGTTCGTCCCGGTACGCCGTGAGGTGCTGCTGGAGATTCCGGTCGCACGAACTGCCTTCGAGGTGCCGCCCGGGTATCGCGTGATCAGCGCCGCCGACACCGGGATCAGGAAGCTGATGGCGCTGGACGATGCGCTCCGGGACGAAGTACCCGGCGCCGAAGGATGGGAGTCGGATGAGACCTCATTCCGGGAGCAGACCTACGACTCCCCGTACTTCGACCCTGAGACCTATTTGGTCGCACTCGCTCCTGACAACTCATACGCCGCCCTGGTCAGAATCTGGAACGGACCGCGCCCACTGCCCCGCCTCGGTCTGATCGGAGTCCTTCCGGCGCATCGACGCCACGGCCTCGCCCGCGCACTGCTCTCCGCCGCCTTCAACGTCCTCGCCGACCGCGGCGCCCCCCTCGCCATCGCCGAAGCCGACGACTCCAACACCGCCTCCCTAGCCCTCCTCCGCACCTTCGGCGCGACCGAAACCGGCGCCGAACTCGAGCTCGCCCGCCCCTGACCGCCAACCCCACCCGGTGCCGCCCGCGGACCCACGCTTTTGGGGGTTATCCCCTGAAACTGTGGGTTGCCTACGTGCATACCGGGTGCCAACCCACGCTTTGAGGGGATAACCCCTCGAACGGCAGGTCAGCGGATGTCTCGGGTTTGAGACAGGAAGTGGGGTGGCGGTGGTGGCCGGGGTGGGTGGGGCGCGGTGCAATGGGCGGGTGCAGACAGCAGAGGTAGTAGTTGGCGTCGGGCCGTTGAGTGCGGCTGACGTCGTCGCGGTGGCGCGGTACGGCGCGCCGGTGCGGATCGATGACCATGCCCTCGAGCAGATCGCGAAGTCGCGGGCTGCGATCGAGGCGCTCGCCCACGCGGAGACCCCGCACTACGGCGTGTCCACCGGCTTCGGGGCGTTGGCGACGCGACACATCGCGCCTGAGCTCCGGGCCCAGCTCCAGCGCAGTCTGGTCCGGTCGCATGCGGCCGGTTCCGGGCCTGAGGTCGAGACCGAGGTGGTCCGGGCGCTCGCGCTGCTGCGGCTGTCGACGCTCGCGACCGGGCGCACCGGGGTCAAGCTCGAGACGGCTCAGGCGTACGCCGGACTGCTCAACGCGCACCTGACTCCGGTCGTCCACGAATACGGCAGCCTCGGTTGCTCCGGCGACCTCGCTCCGCTGTCGCACGTCGCGCTGGCGGTGATGGGTGAGGGCAAGGTTCGCGACGCCGACGGCAATCTCCTCGACGCGGCCGACGCGCTCGCCAAGAACAACCTGAAGCCGGTCGTGCTGGCCGAGAAGGAAGGTCTCGCGCTGATCAACGGCACCGACGGCATGCTCGGCATGCTGGTGCTCGCGCTCGCCGACCTCGACCGCCTCCTCAAGACCGCCGACATCGCCGCCGCCATGAGCGTCGAAGGACAGCTCGGCACAGACCGCGTCTTCGCGGCCGACCTGCAAGCACTCCGCCCGCACCCCGGGCAGGCCGCTGCAGCCGCCAACCTGCGCGCAGTACTGGCCGACAGCCCGATCGTCGCCAGCCACCGCGGACCGGACTGCAACCGGGTCCAGGACGCCTATTCTCTGAGGTGTTCGCCGCAAGTGCACGGTGCTGCGCGCGACACGTGCAGCCATGCGGCAACGGTGGCCGGTCGTGAGTTGGCGGCCGCGATCGACAACCCGGTGGTCCTCGAAGACGGCCGGGTCGAGTCCAACGGCAACTTCCACGGCGCCCCGGTCGGCTACGTCCTCGACTTCCTCGCGATCGCGGTCGCCGATGTGGCCAGCATCAGCGAGCGGCGTACGGACCGGTTCCTCGATGTCGCCCGCAACCACGGTCTGAACGCCTTCCTGGCCGACGATCCCGGTGTCGACAGCGGTCACATGATCGCGCAGTACACGCAGGCCGCGATCGTCTCCGAGCTCAAGCGGCTCGCCGTACCGGCCAGTGTCGACTCCATCCCGAGCAGCGCGATGCAGGAGGACCACGTCTCGATGGGCTGGTCCGCCGCACGCAAGCTCCGCAAGAGCATCGACGGTCTCCAGCAGGTGCTGGCGGTCGAGATCCTCACCGCCGCGCGCGCCCTCGACCTGCGCAAGCCGCTCGAGCCGTCGCCCGCCACCGCCGCAGTACGGTCCGTACTACGTGAGCTTGTCGAGGGACCCGGGACCGACCGGCACCTCGCCCCCGAGATCGCACACTCCGTCCAGCTCGTTGCTGACGGCACCTACTTGTCCGCTGTCGAGGCCGTCACCGGCCCACTGTCCTGAGGAGCTGGATCACACATGTCCGGACCACGTCCCGTTCGCGCCCCCCGCGGTACCACCCTCACCGCCCGTGGCTGGCAGCAGGAAGCCGCGCTGCGGATGCTGCAGAACAACCTCGACCCCGAGGTCGCGGAACACCCTGACGAGCTGGTCGTGTACGGCGGCTCCGGCAAGGCTGCCCGTGACTGGAACTCGTTCGACGCGATGGTGCGCACGCTGACCACGTTGAAGGACGACGAGACGATGCTGGTGCAGTCCGGCCGGCCGGTCGGCGTCATGCAGACGCACGAGTGGGCGCCGCGGGTGCTGATCGCGAACTCCAACCTGGTGGGCGACTGGGCGAACTGGGAGGAGTTCCGCAAGCTGGAGGCGATGGGGCTGACGATGTACGGCCAGATGACGGCCGGCTCGTGGATCTACATCGGTACCCAGGGCATCCTGCAGGGCACCTACGAGACCTTCGCCGCGGTGGCGACGAAGAAGTTCGGCGGCACGCTCGCCGGGACGATCACCTTGACCGCCGGACTCGGTGGCATGGGTGGCGCGCAGCCGCTCGCGGTGACGATGAACGACGGCGTCGCGATCTGCGTCGACGTGGACGACTCCCGGATCAAGCGCCGGATCGAGCACCGCTACCTCGACGTACAGGCTTCTTCTGTCGACGAAGCGCTCCGGTTCGCCGAGGAGGCGAAGGCTGCCCGCAAGCCGTTGTCCATCGGCGTTCTCGGCAACGCGGCGTCGATCGTGCCGGACCTGTTGCAGCGTGGTGCGCCGATCGACATCGTCACCGACCAGACCTCGGCGCACGACCCGTTGATGTATCTACCGGTGGATGTGGAGTTCGAGGACTGGACGACCGCTCGGGAGAAGGACCCGGCCGGCTTCACCGAGCGCGCGCAGAAGTCGATGGCGCGGCACGTCGAGGCGATGGTGGGCTTCCAGGACGCGGGCGCCGAGGTGTTCGACTACGGCAACTCGATCCGCGACGAGGCCCGGAAGGCCGGGTATACGCGGGCCTTCGAGTTCCCCGGGTTCGTTCCGGCGTACATCCGGCCCTTGTTCTGTGAGGGAAAGGGCCCGTTCCGGTGGGCGGCGCTGTCCGGCAATCCGGCCGACATCGCCAAGACCGACCAGGCGATCCTCGAGCTGTTCCCGGAGAACGAGCACCTGACTCGCTGGATCAAGATGGCGCAGGAGCGGGTCGCGTTCCAGGGGCTGCCGGCCCGGATCTGCTGGCTGGGCCAGGGTGAACGGGACAAGGCGGGCGTGCGATTCAACGACATGGTTGCCTCCGGCGAGCTGGAAGCACCGATCGTGATCGGCCGGGACCACCTCGATACGGGCAGCGTCGCCTCGCCGTACCGGGAGACCGAAGGCATGCTCGACGGCTCGGACGCGATCGCGGACTGGCCGTTGCTGAACGCGATGGTGAACGTCTCCAGCGGTGCCTCCTGGGTCTCCATCCACCACGGTGGCGGCGTCGGGATGGGCCGGTCGATCCACGCCGGTCAGGTATCGGTTGCTGACGGCACCGACCTGGCCCGGCAGAAGCTGGAACGCGTACTCACCAACGACCCGGGGATGGGTGTGATCCGGCATGTGGACGCCGGATACGCACGCGCTGAAGAAGTTGCCGTCGAGCAGGGGGTCAGGATCCCCATCCGGGAGAGCTGAAAATCCTTGCACTGCGCTACGGAGTCAATCCATAGCGCTAAGGTGCACATTCGTTAGGAATGAGATTCGGCCAACTGGGGTGGCACCGGGCTCTCGTTCACCTAGGATCGTCTGGGCGATCTCCGACGAGCGCGAAGGGGCGCCATGATCGAGTTCGAAGATGTCACCAAGCAGTATCCGGACGGCACCGTCGCCGTCGAGCAGCTGAGCCTGCGGATCCCGAGCAACGAGATCACCGTGTTCGTCGGGCCCTCGGGCTGCGGCAAGACGACCTCGCTGCGGATGATCAACCGGACCATCGAGCGCAGCAGCGGCCGGATCTCGATCGACGGCGAGGACATCAACGACAAGGATCCCGTCGTCCTGCGGCGCGGCATCGGCTACGTGATCCAGCATGCCGGGCTGTTCCCGCACAAGACGGTCGTCGACAATGTCGCCACCGTGCCGAAGCTGCTGGGCTGGGACAAGAAGAGGTCCCGGTCGGTCGCGATGGAGCTGCTCGAACGGGTCGGTCTGGATCTCAAGCTGGCCGAGCGGTACCCGGCCCAGCTGTCCGGTGGCCAGCAGCAACGAGTCGGGGTGGCTCGTGCGCTGGCCGCCGACCCGCCCATCATGCTGATGGACGAACCGTTCAGTGCGGTCGACCCGATCGTCCGCCACCAGTTGCAGGAGGAACTGCTCCGGCTGCAGCGCGACATCGGCAAGACGATCGTCTTCGTCACCCACGACATCGACGAGGCGATCAAGCTCGGCGACAACGTCGCGATCCTCCGGGTCGGCGGCAAGCTGGCCCAGTTCGCGCCGCCGGCCGAGCTGCTGGCCAACCCGGTCGACGACTTCGTCCGCGGGTTCGTCGGCCAGGACCGCGGCTACCGGGCACTGACGTTCGTGCATCCGGACGCGCTGCCGGTGAAGCCGTTGCCGCCGGAGCTCGCTCTGCAGGACGGCGTACCGATCGGGTGGCGCAACGGCAGCGCGTCGGCGGAGCTGCTGCCGGTTGGCGCAGTGTTCAAGCAGGGCGATTCACTGCGCGCCGCGCTCGACAGCGTCCTCACGTCGCCGCGCGGACTGGGCGTCTGCGTCGACGACGACGGTCGTGCCATCGGGGTCGTCGACCAGGGCACCGTCGCGGAGGCGCTGCGGCCATGACCTGGATCGGTGACAACCTCGGGCTGATCTGGGAACAGTTGCGCGAACACCTCTACCTGGCGATCCTGCCGGTGATTCTCGGGCTGATCATCTCGGTGCCACTCGGCTACATCGCCACCCGGTACTCCTGGCTGGCGAACCCGCTGATCGCGTTCGGCGGCGTGTTGTACTCCTTGCCGTCGATCGCCCTGTTCATCGTGATTCCGGCGATTCTCGGCACCAAGGTGCTGTCCACGATCAACATCATCGTCGCGTTGACCATCTATACGGTCTCACTACTGATCCGCAACGTGATCGACGGACTCCGTTCCGTGCCACCCGACGTCCGCCAGTCGGCCGTCGCGGTCGGGTACAGCACGTTGCACCGGGTGATCGCGGTCGACCTGCCGATCGCCGTACCGGTGATCTTCACCGGCCTGCGGGTGGTCACCGTGGCCAACATCTCGATGGTCAGCGTCGGCGCCGTGATCGGTATCGGCGGCCTGGGTGAGCTGTTCACGCTCGGTTTCCAGAAAGACTTCCTCACCCCGGTGGTGGTGGGCGTGGTGCTTTCGTTGCTGCTGGCCCTGGTGGCCGACCTGGTCCTGGTCACCTTGCAGCGGATCCTGACGCCATGGGCGCGGGTCGTGACTCCGGTGGGAGAGGTGGCCTGACATGTGGGAGTACCTCACCGACTCGTACAACTGGTCCGGGACCGAGGGCATCTGGGCCCGGATCCTGGAGCATCTCTGGTACACGTTCGCCGCTCTCGGGCTGTCCGTGGTGATCGGCCTGCCGATCGGCCTGCGGATCGGGCACACCCGCCGGGGCGCGTTCCTGGCGATCAACCTCGGCAACGCCGCCCGCGCCCTGCCGAGCCTCGGCCTGCTGATGATCGCCGTCCTGCTGACCAACCAGATCGGCTTCCTGCCGGTGCTGATCGCGCTGGTCGCCCTCGGGATCCCGCCGATCCTCGCCTCGACGTACGCCGGTCTGTCCGGTGTCGATCCGGCCACGATCGACGCGGCGCGGGGGATGGGCATGACCGGCCGGGAGATCCTGACCAAGGTGGAGATCCCGATCGCGCTGCCGCTGATCATCTCCGGCGTCCGCAGCGCCACCCTGCAGATCGTCTCGACCGCGACGATCGCGGCGCTGGTGTCGCTCGGCGGCCTCGGCCGCTACGTGGTCGACGGGCTGAAGCTCCGTGACTTCCCGCAGATGTTCACCGGCGCGCTGCTGGTGGCCCTGCTCGCCATCCTGCTCGACGCGATCTTCGCGCTGATCGGCCGGATCACCGTGTCCGAGGGATTGAAGATCGGCTGAACTGTCCGACGTACCTGCTGAACTGGGAACCTGGAACATCCATCGGCACCCGCCGGTGGCTACGAGACTCTGGAGGCTCTCGTGTTGAGATCCACACTCATCCGTACTGCGATCGCCGGGGCGGCGGTGCTCGGCCTGGCTGGTTGTGGGGGTGGGGACCAGCTCGGTAGCGACAACGCGGGCACCTCGCCCGCACCGTCGAAGGTGTCGAGCATCACCGTCGGCTCGGCCGACTTCTCCGAAAGCCAGTTGATCGCGGAGATCTACGGCCAGGCGCTTGCCGCCAAGGGGATCGAGGTGAAGAAGAAGCCGAACATCGGCAACCGCGAGACCTACATGGCCGCGATCAAGGACGGCTCGGTCGACCTGGTACCGGAGTACACCGGTGCCGCCCTGGCGTACTTCGACAAGAACTCCACCGAGACCGACCCGGACAAGGCGTACGACGCACTGAAGGCGGCCCTGACGCCCGGGCTCGAGGTGCTGGACAAGTCGCCGGCCGCCGACGAGGACACCATCGTGGTGACCAAGGCGACCGCGGACAAGTACAGCCTGAAGTCGCTGGCCGACCTGAAGGCGGTCGGCAAGGAGCTGGTCGCGGGCGGCAGCTCGGAGTTCAAGGTCCGCGCAGCCGGTCTGAAGGGGCTGAAGGAGAAGTACGGCGTCGAGTTCAAGGAGTACAAGACGCTGGACGCGGGCGGCCCGCTGAGCATCAAGGCGCTGGAGGACAACAAGATCCAGGTGACGAATCTGTTCACCACCCAGTCGGTGATCAAGGAGCAGGGGCTGGTCCAGCTGGACGACCCCGAGCACATCCTGCCGCCGAACAACGTCGTTCCGCTGATCCGGACCGACCACAAGTCGGACGAGATCGCCGCGACGCTGAACGCGGTCGACGCCAAGCTCACCACCGACGCGCTGACCGACCTGGTCAAGCGCATCGACGTCGGCAAGGAGAGCGCGGACGCGGTCGCCAAGGACTGGCTGTCGAAGAACCCGCTGTCTTGACCGACTCCTTCGAGGCGATGTGGGCGGATCTGGCCGCCATCGGCAAGGACCCCGCCACCGGCGGCTACCACCGAGGCGGCTGGACCCCCACCGAGCGGGCGGCGACCAACTGGTTCACCGACCAGTGCGCCACCCGTGGCCTTTCCCTGGAATCAGACGGTCTCGGCAACCTGGTCGCTTGGTGGGGTTCGTCTGATGCGCCTGGTGTCGTGACTGGGTCTCATCTGGACTCTGTCATCGATGGTGGGGCGTTTGATGGGCCGTTAGGGGTTGTTTCTGCTCTGGCGGCGGTGGATCGGTTGCGGGCTGAGGGGTTTGTGCCTTCGGTGCCGATCGGGGTGGGGGCCTTCGTCGAGGAGGAAGGGTCGCGGTTCGGGATGCCTTGTCTGGGGTCCCGGGTCGCGACCGGAGTGCTTCCGGCGGAGAAGGCTCTGGCGTTGAAGGATCGGGCCGGTACGCCGTTGTCGGAAGCACTCTCCAAGCTGGGGATCGACCCGGCCGGAGTCGGACCGTCGCCGTTGCTCGAGCGGATGGGGACGTTCGTCGAACTGCATGTGGAACAAGGGCGCGCGTTGACCGCGCCGGTGGGAGTGGCGAGCTCGATCTGGCCGCACGGGCGGTTCCGGTTCACCTTCACCGGCGAGGCGAACCATGCCGGTACGACGTTGATGGAAGACCGGCACGACCCGATGATGACCTACGCGATGACCGCCCTCGCCGCCAACAAACAGGCCCGCCTGGCCGGCGCCCGCGCCACCTTCGGCCGGCTCTCGGTCGAGCCGAACGGGACCAACGCGGTGCCCTCGCAGGTGACCGCCTGGCTGGACGCCCGTGCCGCGACCGACGAGGTGCTCCAGTCGTTGCTCTCGGCAATCACCCGGCAGGCTGTCGAGCGAGCCGAGCGGGACGGGACGAGCGTCGAGGTGACGCCTGAATCGGTCTCGCCGATCGTGGAGTTCCAGCCGGGACTCCGTGACCGGCTGGCCGCAGTACTGGATGATGCGCCGGTGCTGCCGACGGGCGCCGGGCACGATGCGGGCGTGTTCTCGGATGCGGGGATCCCGACCGCGATGCTGTTCGTGCGGAATCCGACCGGGATCTCGCATTCGCCGGCCGAGTATGCGGAGATGGACGACTGCCTGGCGGGAGTCGACGCGCTGGCCGCAGTACTGAAGGATCTCGCGAAATGACGGCGTACTGGTGTGAACAGGCCTTGCTCCCAACCGGGCTGGCCTCCGGCGTCCTCGTGACGGTTGTGGACGGGCGATTCACCTCTGTCTCCGCGGATGCTGTCGCCGGCGACGCGGTGCGGTTGAACGGAATTGTCGTTCCTGGGTTGGCGAATTGCCACAGTCACGCGTTCCATCGGGCGTTGCGTGGTCGCACCCAGACCGAGCGCGGGACGTTCTGGACGTGGCGAGAGCAGATGTACTCCGTGGCGTCGGTGCTCACGCCGGACAGCTACTACCAGCTCGCTCGCGCCGTCTACGGCGAGATGGTGCTGGGCGGGATCACTGCGGTGGGGGAGTTCCACTATCTTCACCACGCGCCCGGTGGCAAGCGGTACGACGATCCGAACGCGATGGGCCAGGCGTTGATCGCGGCGGCGCAGGATGCCGGGCTGCGGATCACCTTGCTCGACACGTGTTACGTGGCAGGCGGAATCGACCAGCCGCTGAACGAGACGCAGCAGCGCTTCAGCGACGGAGACGCGTCCGCATGGGCTTCCCGGGTGCTGTCGCTGACCGGCTTTTCGGAGGACGTCGTGATCGGGGCAGCCGCCCATTCGGTGCGTGGGGTTCCGCTCGAGCAGTTGGGTGCGGTGGCGGCCGCGTTGCCGACCGCGCCGTTGCACATCCACATGTCCGAGCAGGTCGCGGAGAACGAGGCGTGTTTGGCGGCGTACGGGCGTACTCCGGCGCAGGTGCTCGACGAGACCGGCTTCCTCGATGCGCGGACGAGCGCTGTCCACGCGACCCACTTGACGCCGGTCGACGTCGGATTGCTCGGCAGCTCCGCGACGTACTCGTGTTTCTGTCCGACGACCGAACGGGATCTCGCGGACGGCATCGGGCCGTCGGTCGCGCTGCGCGACGCGGGGTCGCGGCTGACGTTGGGGTCCGACAGTCACGCGGTGATCGACCTGTTCGAGGAGATGCGTGCGGTGGAGCTGGACGAACGGCTTGCTTCGCAAGAACGCGGGCACTGGTCGGCCGCCGAGTTGCTGACCGCCGCGACGGTTGATGGGCATCGGTCGCTGGGGTTCGCCGATGCCGGGGTGATCGAGGTCGGAGCGCGCGCGGATCTGGTCGCCGTACGGACCTCTGGTGTGCGGACGGCCGGAACTGGTGCTTCCGTGGAGACTTTGGTGTTTGCTGCTTCGGCTCTCGATGTGTCCGACGTCATCGTGTCCGGGCGGCAGGTGGTTGCTGATGGCAATCATGTGAAGCTGGATGTGGCGGCCGAGCTGGCCGCGTCGATCTCGGCGGTGACGCGATGAGCTCGCTGTTGCTGACCGGGATCGGATCCCTGGTGACCAACGATCCCGCGAGGGGTGCACTGCCCGGCGGCGCGGCTGCTGACGGAACGGCCGCCCTCGGTGAGGTGCGCGACGCGGCGGTCGTGATCGAAGGGTCGCGGTTCGCCTGGGTCGGGTCGCGCCGGGATGCGCCCGCGGCGGACGCCTCGCTGGATCTCGGCGGCTGCGCGGTGATCCCGGGCTTCGTGGACTCGCATTCGCACCTGGTGTTCGCGGGGGACCGGGCCGAGGAGTTCGCGGCGCGGATGGCCGGTACGCCGTACAGCGCGGGCGGCATCCGTACGACGGTCGCCGCGACCAGGGCTGCCTCGGACGAGCAGTTGACCGCGAACGTGGCGCGGCTCGTCACCGAGATGCGCCGGCAGGGTACGACGACCGTGGAGATCAAGTCCGGCTACGGACTCACCGCCTTCGACGAGGCACGCGCGTTGGCGATCGCGTCGGACTTCACCGAGGAGACGACCTATCTCGGGGCGCATGTGGTGCCGCCTGAGTTCGCGGACGACCCGGCCGGCTACGTCTCGCTGGTGACCGGCGCGATGCTGGAGGGCGCCGCGAAGCACGCGAAGTGGGTCGACGTGTTCGTCGAGAAGGGCGCCTTCGACGCGGACCAGGCGCGGGCGATCCTGACCGCCGGGGCCGCCAAGGGACTCGGCCTGCGGGTCCACGCGAACCAACTGGGCCAAGGCCCCGGCGTCCAACTCGCCTGCGAACTGGGTGCAGCCGCCGCCGACCACTGCACCCACCTCTCCGACGCCGACGTCGACGCCCTCGCCTCCTCCGGCGTCGTCGCGGGTCTCCTTCCGGCCGTCGAGTTCTCCACCCGCTCGCCGTACCCCGACGCCCGCCGCCTCCGCTCTGCTGGCGTCACCATCGCCCTGGCCAGCGACTGCAACCCCGGCTCCTGCTACTCCTCCTCGATGCCCCTCTGCATCGCCCTGGCCGTCCGCGAGATGCACCTAACCCCCGCCGAAGCCCTCTGGTCAGCCACCGCCGGCGGCGCCACCTCCCTCCGCCGCCCCGACCTGGCCCAGATAACCCCCGGCACCCAAGCCGACCTAGCCGTCCTGGACGCCCCCACCTACCTACACCTCGCCTACCGCCCCGGCGTCCCTTTGGTAACCCAGACCTACGTCAAGGGCCGCCCGGTGTGAACCGCCACGCCATCAGTACTGCGCCTCGGCACGCAGTTGCCCCGGTGGACGACGCTCAGACCTGGCAGATCCGGGTCGGGATTCCCTGGAGTACCGGATCATTCGCCAGCCGAGGAGAGTCAGGTTGGTATACCGGCGGCAATCCCGGGCCAGCGCGGCGCGAGTGCTGTGATGGGCGAAGCCGTCGGTCTCCAGCCCGATCCGGCCGAGCGGATCACCGATGTCGATCCGGGCCAGGAATCGGCCGTGCCGGACGGTGACCTGCGGGCTGAAGCCTTCGATGCCGGCCTCGAGCAAGATCGCTCGCAGGACGGACTCGAGTGCTGACTCGGCTCGCCCGTCGGCGACCTCGGCGACCCGTCGCGCCGCCGCCCGGCCCGGGCCGTGCACCATCGGCCATGCTGAAAGGCTGCCGCAAAGTGGCTGGCCGCCGCGGAGGTTATCCACAGGCGGACCGCGACGCCATCAGCAGGCGGACCGTCACGCCATCGGCACAGGCGGACCGCCACGCCATCAGTAGGCCGGAATTTGGCGGCGCCGCCCGCTGGTCTTGCGCTGGTGTGACCGCCTGCGGGCGGTGGCGAGCGGAGTACTGATGGTGTGGCGGTCCGGTTAACTGGGCTCCATGTCGCGAATCGTGGTCGCCAGGAGCGTCCGGGGGCAGTTGGCTTACTTTCCGAGTGCGGTGCGGACTCGGGATGGGCGGGTTGTGGTGGTGTGGCGGGAGGGGGCGGAGCATGTGCGGAGTGTGGGGCGGATCGTGCTGGCGGAGTCTGCCGACGGGATGGAGTGGTCGGAGTCTCGGGTTGTGGTGGACAGCTTGTACGACGACCGGGATCCGATGGTGGTGGAGCTTGCCAATGGGGAGTTGTTGCTGAGCTGGTTCCAGATCGACTGGTCGGTGCGGCCGTATGTGTGTCCGGGGGTCCTCGTCGCGCGGTCGACCGATGGTGGGCTGACCTGGGAGGAGCCGGTGGCTGTCGGGTCGCAGATGGTGCAGGAGACCGAAGAGGTTTGGCACAGGTTTCGCAGCGGGCACATCGTGGCGCACGGGCAGATCCTCGAGTTGCCCGACGGGGATCTGCTGGCACCGGTTTACGGGGTGTTCCCCGGCGACGCGTGTCACTCGGCGAGCGTGGTGCGGTCGACCGACGGTGGGCGGACTTGGCCCGCGCACACGGAGGTGCTGCTGGGCAGGCAGAAGGATCGTGAGTACCTCGAGCCGGTGCTGACCCTGTTGCCCGGCGGACAGGTGGTTGCGTTGTTGCGGACCGACGAAGAGGCCGCGCTCGTGAGGTCCGACGACAACGGGCTGACCTGGTCCGACCCCGAGCCGTGTGGGCTCCATGCCGCTTCGGCGGACACGCTGACCTTGTCCGACGGCGCCGTACTGGTTGCCTTCGGCGACGTCTCCAAACGCTTCAACCCCGGCCGCCCGACCGTCGCGACGATCGTCAGGGACCCCCTCGGACCCTGGGACGCCGACCCGCTGCGCCTGGTCATCGATGCCGGCCAAGACACCTGGGATCAATCGAACCCAGCCGTGGTCGAGCTCCCCGGCGATCGCCTGCTGATCATCAGCTACGACATCTTCACCCGCGAGATCGTCGGCGAGATCCTCCCTCGCGCCGCGCTCCGATAAACCGGGTGCGCCAACGACCGGCACTGGTCATCCTGGTCGCATGAACATCGCGAAGCGCCTCATCGCCAACTTCAGCTGGACCTGAGACCGCAGCGTCTACTCCGGGTACGCCGACCTGACCGGCTGGTGGCGCGACCCCGAGCTACTCCGTGAGCTCGGCCCCGCCCTGGGCAGCCTGTACGACGTACGCCCCACCGTCGTCCTCGGACCGGTGTCGCGGGGTTCCCTGGTCGGTGCCCTGACCGCCGCGGCGCTCGGGGTCGGCTTCGTCGAGGTCCGCAAGAACGCGGGACCGGCGACCGGGTACTGATGGTCGACGACTGGGCTGCGACCGGAGAAACGGCGCGGGTGGTCCGTGGGTTGGTGGACGACTGCGGCGCTGAGTGGATCGGCGCCGCGTGCATCGTCGACGCTCTACGCGATGCACGCTTTCGCCGCGACCTACCGCTGAGGGCCCTGCTCGACGTACGGACGCTCTAGCGAAGGTAGCCAGGGGCAGCGGTCACGCCGCTGTACGCCGAGAGGGTCTGCGTCTGCGTGTTCCGCACCTGGTGCGGGCCGCTGGTGGAGACCGTGATGAGCGCGAGTTCCCGCCACTCGATGGACCAGGAGCCGCACGGGTCGAGCCAGCGGATCCCGGTCGCATCGACTGCGAGCTGGCGTCGGCGGAAGAACGTTCTGGCTCGGAGCAGCGGAATTGCGGCAGGCAGCATGCACAGCGCGGCGGAGACGAAGAAGGTGACCCGGACGCTGCCGGCTGCCAGGACGCCTCCGGCCAGGCAGGCAACGCCAAGCAGACCGAGCAGGATGCACCCGGTCAGGATCTTCTTGGTATTACCAGCGGAGACGTCGACCGTAGTCATCCGCTCAATGTAGCTACTCGGCGAGTTCCTTCGAGAGCATTGCGCTGGTGGTGTGGTTGGGGCGAGTGAGTTTGCCGACCTCGACGAAGCCGCGGGCGGCGTGGAAGGCGAGCGATGCGATGTCGGGCGGGTCGGACTGGACCCGGGCGACCAGCCGGTCGAACGGCTTGGCGGCCCGTTCGACGGCGCGGTAGACCGAGGTCGCGATCCCGGTCCGGCGGTGGGCCTCGGCGACCACGATCCGGTCCAGGTGCAGGAACCGGTCGGCGTACGTCGCGTTGAACCACTGGAAGTCGAGGCTGTCATGGGCGGAGCCGGGGGCGAAGGTGAGGACGAAGGCGGCGACCTCGTCCTCGATCTCCACCACGGCGGCATGGGCGGCGATCAGCCGGAGCCAGTCCAGCCGGTCGGGGCCCAGCGGGTCCGTCTGCTCGACCGCGGCTGCGTTCAGCGCGAGCACGGCCGGCTCGTCGGCAGAGGTCATGGGGCGGAGTTTCACAGGCCCCACCCTCCCACGCGCGGTGCCTTCCGCGGCAGGGGTCTGATCAGGGCAGAACGCGCCGGCGCCCTGACCGATCCCCGAAAAACCTGGCCCGGGGTTGGGAATGACCTCGGGGTACGGCAATGTTGAGCCAGGTGAACTCAAGTCTTGCCGATCGGACCTAGGTCCTGATTTGAATCCGGACCCCCGGAGAGGCAACATTGAGTCTGCATCACTCAACTTCGTGGAGGTAACGCACATGGCCCGCGCGGTCGGTATCGATCTCGGTACGACGAACTCTGTCATCGCCGTACTGGAAGGTGGCGAGCCCACCGTCATCCCCAACGCCGAGGGAGCGCGTACGACGCCCTCGGTCGTGGCCTTCGCCAAGAACGGCGAGGTCCTGGTCGGCGAGGTGGCCAAGCGCCAGGCCACCACGAACGTCGACCGCACCATCCGGTCCGTCAAGCGCCACATGGGCGAGGACTGGTCGGTCAGCATCGACGGCAAGAAGTTCACCCCGCAGCAGATCAGCGCCTTCGTGCTGCAGAAGCTGAAGCGGGACGCCGAGGCGTACCTCGGGGAGCAGGTCACGGACGCGGTCATCACCGTGCCGGCCTACTTCTCCGACGCGCAGCGCCAGGCGACCAAGGAGGCCGGCGAGATCGCCGGTCTGAACGTGCACCGGATCGTCAACGAGCCGACCGCGGCCGCGCTGGCGTACGGGCTGGACAAGGGCACCGAGCAGACCATCCTGGTCTTCGACCTCGGTGGCGGCACCTTCGACGTGTCGCTGCTGGAGATCGGCGACGGCGTCTTCGAGGTGAAGGCGACCAGCGGTGACAACCACCTCGGTGGTGACGACTGGGACCTGCGCATCGTCCAGTGGCTGGTGACCCAGTTCAAGAACAAGAACGGCACCGACCTGTCCGGCGACAAGATGGCCATGCAGCGTCTGCAGGAGGCCGCCGAGAAGGCCAAGATCGAGCTGTCCAGCGCTGCTGAGACGTCGATCCACCTGCCGTACCTGAGCCTGACCGACTCCGGCCCGCTGCACCTGGAGGAGAAGCTCTCCCGGGCCGAGTTCCAGAAGCTCACCAACGACCTGCTCGAGCGCGCCCGCGCCCCGTTCAAGGCCGTCATCAAGGACGCCGGCATCGACGTGAGCAAGATCGACCACGTCATCCTGGTCGGTGGCTCCACCCGGATGCCCGCCGTGGCCGAACTGGTCAAGGAGCTGACCGGTGGCAAGGACCCGAACAAGGGTGTGAACCCGGACGAGGTCGTCGCCGTCGGCGCCAGCCTGCAGGCCGGTGTGCTGAAGGGTGAGGTCAAGGACGTCCTGCTGCTCGACGTGACCCCGCTGAGCCTGGGCATCGAGACGAAGGGTGGCGTGTTCACCAAGATCATCGAGCGCAACACCACGATCCCGACCAAGGGTTCGGAGATCTTCACCACGGCCGAGGACAACCAGCCGTCGGTGATGATCCAGGTCTACCAGGGCGAGCGCGAGATGGCCCGCGACAACAAGTCGCTCGGCAACTTCGAGCTGACCGGCCTGCCGCCGGCGCCGCGGAACGTGCCGCAGATCGAGGTCACCTTCGACATCGACGCGAACGGCATCGTGCACGTGAACGCCAAGGACCTGGCCACCGGCAAGGAGCAGCGGATGACGGTGACCGGTGGCTCCGCGCTGCCGAAGACCGACATCGACCAGATGGTCCGCGACGCCGAGCAGTACGCCGAGGAGGACCGCAAGCGCCGCGAGGCCGTCGAGTCCCGCAACCAGGCGGAGGGCTTGGTCTACCAGACCGAGAAGTTCCTGCAGGAGAACGAGGACAAGATCCCCGACGACGTCAAGACCGAGGTCAAGGACGGCGTCAGCGAGCTGAAGAAGGCGCTCGAGGGTGAGGACGCCGACGTGATCAAGACCGCGTCGGAGAAGCTCGCCCAGTCCAGCCAGAAGATGGGTGCCGCGATGTACGCGAACGCCCAGGCCGCCGGCACCGCGGACGAGAGCACCTCGAGCGACGAGAGCACGAACAGCAGCACCGACGACGACGTGGTCGACGCGGAGATCGTGGACGAGGACCGCCCGCAGGACAGCAAGCCTGAGGACACCAAGTGACCGATCGCCCGAACCCTGGCAGCGAGTTCGGTGACGGCGAGCCCGTCATCCGCGACAAGCGCCGGATCGACCCGGAGACGGGGAACCTGCGGGAGCCCGAGGCTCCCGCAGGGGCGGCAGCGCCCGGTACGCCGGGCGCACAGCCGCCGCGCGACCCGTCCGACCTGATCGGCGGGCCATCGGCGCAGGAGGCCCTGCTGACCGAAGCCCTGGCGGAACGTACCGCCGACCTGCAGCGCCTGCAGGCGGAGTACGTGAACTACAAGCGCCGGGTGGACCGCGACCGGGAGGCGAACCGCGAGGTCGTCATCGGTTCGGTGCTGACCGAGTTGCTGCAGACCCTGGACGACATCGGGCGGGCCCGCGAGGCGGGCGAGCTCGAGGGTGCGTTCAAGGCGGTGGCCGAGTCGGTCGAGCGGGTCACCGAGAAGCTCGGCCTGACGAAGTACGGTGAGGTGGGCGACCCGTTCGACCCGCGGATCCACGAGGCCCTGCTGCACAACTACTCCGACGAGGTGGACGGTCCGACCGCGACGCTGGTGATGCAGCCGGGGTACCGCCTCGGCGACCGGATCCTGCGGGCGGCAAGGGTCGCCGTCTCCGAGCCGACCGAGCAGTTGCCCGAGGCAAAGCCTGATGAGTCGGGCGACAGTGAAAAGCCTGCTGAGTAGGCGAATCGAGGAGGTGGGGCGTCGATGAGTACGAAAGACTGGTTGGAGAAGGACTTCTACAAGGTTCTCGGCGTCTCCAAGACCGCTGAGCAGGACGAGATCAAGAAGTCGTACCGCAAGCTGGCGCGCAAGTACCACCCGGACTCCAACGCCGGGGACGCGTCGGCCGAGGCGAAGTTCAAGGAGGTCTCCGAGGCGTACGACGTGGTCGGGGACCCCAAGAAGCGCAAGGAGTACGACGAGGCGCGCCGGTTGTTCGGCAGCGGCGGGTTCCGGATGCCGGGCAGCGGTGGCACCACCGGCGGCCAGGGCGGTTTCGGCTTCGACGTCGGTGACCTGTTCAACCGGTCGGGCTCGACGAGTGGCGGCGGGCTCGGCGACATCCTGGGCGGCATGTTCGGCGGTGGTGGCCGGACCACGACCACCACGTCGACGGCCCGGCCGCGGCGCGGTGCCGACATCGAGACCGAGGCGACGATCGAGTTCGCCGAGGCCGTCAACGGTGTCACCGTCGCGCTCCGGATGACCAGCGACGAACCCTGCAAGACGTGCCGCGGCACCGGCGCGAAGTACGGAACTGTTCCGAAGGTCTGCCTCAAGTGCGAAGGCACCGGTATGCAGACCTCGGTCCAGGGCGGTGTCTTCGCGATGACGGAGCCGTGCACCGAGTGCAAGGGGCGTGGCCTGGTCGTGGACCAGCCTTGTGAGACCTGCCACGGCTCCGGCCGCGGCCAGTCGAGCAAGACCATGCAGGTTCGCATCCCGGCGGGTGTGCAGGACAACCAGCGGATCCGGTTGAAGGGCAAGGGTGCGGCCGGCGAACGAGGTGGCCCCGCGGGTGACCTCTATGTCAGCGTGCACGTGAAGCCGCACCGGATCTTCGGGCGGCAGGGCGAGCACCTGACGCTGGCGGTGCCGGTGAGCTTCACCGAGGCCGCGCTGGGTGCCGAGATCAAGGTGCCGACCCTGGACGGGCTCCCCGTCACCGTGCGGATCCCCGCCGGTACTGCGAACGGCAGCAAGCTGCGCGTCCGTGGCAAGGGATCGGTCCGGCGGGACGGCACCAAGGGCGACCTGCTGCTCACCATCGAGGTGCAGGTGCCGCACGAGTTGACCGACGAGCAGCGCGAGAAACTGCAGGAGTTCAACACGGCATCGGCCCAGCCCGACCTGCGCGCCGGGTTGTTCGGGAGCTCCTGATGGGGATCCCGTTCAGCCAGGTGCCGACCTGGGACGACCGCACCCCGATCTACGTGATCTCGGTGGCGGCGCAGCTGGCGGGCATGCATCCGCAGACGCTGCGGCAGTACGACCGGCTGGGGCTTGTCACGCCCAGCCGGGCGTCCGGCCGCGGCCGGCGCTACTCGGCGTACGACGTGGCGAAGCTGCGGTACGTGCAGCATTTGTCACAGGAAGAGGGTGTGAATCTCGCGGGGATTCGGCACATCCTCGAGCTACAGTCGGAGGTGGAAGGTCTGCGCAAGCGGGTCAACCAGCTGCTGGCTGAAGTCCAACGGGGTGTCGGTGTCTCCCGCCAGCACACCAACAGCCGGGTCTTCTCGGCTGGGCCGGCCGGCGACGTGATCGCGATGGGCCGGCAGCAGACCACCACCCGGTGGATCCGCACCCAGCCGCTGGAACTCGGCCGCCACTGAACCTCCGGAACCCCTTCCTCCGAAGGAGTTCCGGCTCCCCCCGGAGGCACCCCATCCCCCCAGGCGCCTCCGGGCCCGGAGACAGTCGACCCCACGACAGTCCCCGGATGAACCGGAGACAGTCGTACCCCCCACGACATCTCCGGACGGCCGGAGGTCGTCCATCCCCCAGGACACCTCCGGCCACCCCCGTTCACCTGTTGATCACCTAAGAGTTCACCGCGAACCTGTCGCGCCGGGTCGTCTGCCGCCTACTCTGGCGAAGTGACGCTCACCTTGGAGACCGACCGGTTGCTGATCCGGGACTGGGAAGAAGACGACGCCGAAGCCGCCCAGGAGATCTACGGATCCGCCGATGTGGCGCAATGGCTGTCGCCCGCGATCGAGAAGGTCACCGACGAGGCGACCATGCGGGCCATCCTGCGGGCCTGGATCGAGGCCCAGCCGAACTTCGTCGTCCCGGCCGGGCGCTTCGCGGTGGTCCGCAAGGACGACAACGAGGTGATCGGCGGACTGCTGATCCGGCTGCTCCCGCCGTACGAGGAGGACCTGGAGATCGGCTGGCAGTTTCGGCCGTCGGCCTGGGGTAACGGTTTCGCCAGCGAGGCGAGCAAGGCACTGATGGGCTGGGCCTTCAGCACCGGTGACGTGGACGAACTGTTCGCCGTCGCCCGGCCGAACAACAAGCGCGCGATCGGCACGGCCCGCCGGCTCGGGATGGAATGGGTCGGCGAGACCGACAAGTACTACGACCTCAACCTGCAGGTCTACCGGATCCGCGCCGCCGACTTCAAACCCTGACGGACAACGGCCGGCCGCGGCAAGAAGGCAGCAACGATCAGGAAAGCCAGCCCGATCAGCACGTACCCCGAACCCAGAAGGTGCTCAGGCAACGACCATCCGCGCCCTTCGGGATTCAGGAACTGATGCGGCCCGGTCACGAAGTCGGCCAGTACGACGATCGTCGCCGCCAGCATCCACTTGCTCTGCCGCGCGTGCTTGATCAGCAGCAGCGAGGCGGGCGCGATCCACACCCAGTGGTGCGACCAACTGACCGGCGACGACAGCAGTCCCCAGACAGCGATCACCAGCAACGCCAGTACATCCTTCCCGGCCGTCCTGGCCCGATAGGCACCAACAGCAGCCAGTACGCCGCTAGCCAGCACCAGAGCCACCCAAGTGAGAGTCCGTAGCGGCCCATCCGTCATGGTCCGCTGCAGCACCGCCTGGAAACATTGGTTGAACGCGTACGTCGCTCCGCCGATCCGGTCGGGGTCGAAGAGCACACCGAACCAGTACTGCGCGGAGTCGGCCGGCGCGAGTAGCCAGCCCAGCAGGCCGAGGCCGGCGAAGGTCCCGAGCGCGACGGCCGCCTCACGAAACTGACGCCGTACCAGGAAATAGAGGACGAAGACTGCCGGGGTGAGCTTGATCGCCGCCGCGAGGCCGATCAGCATCCCGCGCGGCCAGCGGGTCTGCGGCAGCAGGCAGTCGAGCGAGACCAGGCCCATCAGGATCAGATTGATCTGGCCGAACCCGATCGTCGAGCGGACCGGTTCGAAGGCCAGTCCGAGGACGACGATCAGCAGGCCGAGCATCGTCGCGCGCCGACCGTCGCCGTACAGGCGCTGTGCGACGAGCACCATGGTCGCGCTGAAGGCTGCCGTACTGGCCACGCACATCACGAGCGAGGCCAGTGGAAAGGGAAGGAGGTGCAAGGGAACGAACAGCACCGCCGCAAGCGGGGGATAGGTGAACGGCAGCGCGATGCCGGGCACGTGCTTCCCGAAGTCCTCCGAGTAGAGCCTGACGTCATGCAGCCAGGCGTAGCCACCGGTGCGGTAAACCTTCAAGTCAAGTGCACCGGAGATCAGCAGGTAGAGCAACGGAGTGACCGAGACGGCTATCAGCAAGAGGCGGTAGAGCTGCTTGTCCTGCAGGGCTTTCATGAGGTGACCTTTCGGCGGGTGAAGACCAGAGCGCCCGCGATCGCTAGGACTGCGCAGAGGGCATAGGCGTTGGTGCTCAGCGCTCTGCTGCTGAGCGGTTCGTGCGGCTCGTACTGCGCCTTCCAGGGCAGGCCGACGGTGAAGGTGATGCTCCACAGCAGCGCAGCCGTGCCCAGGCCGGCCGCAAGCCTGGTGTGGCGCGCCCGGAAGGCCTCGTACGTCCGCAGCCAGCCGACGATGCCGATCGGCAACGCCCACACCCAGTGGGTCGTCCAGGAGATCGGCGAGATCAACAAACCGGTGGTTGCCGCAAGCAACATCGCCTCGAAGGTGTGGCCGCGCTCGTGGACGCGGCGCGCCGCCAGCAGCCCGAAGACACAAACGGCCGGTACCACGAGCAGCAGAAGCGGCGCGGAACCACCGGCCAGCCGCGCTATGACGCCGCGCAGCGACTGGTTGCTGGCGAGCTCGCCGTGTCCAGCGCGGCCCGGATCGAACAGATAGCCGGTCCAGTAGTTCAGCGAGGCGGTCGGCATCGCCAGCGCGCCGGCGACCACCGTTCCGGCCGTCGCCGCGGTGGCGACGGAGGCCTCGCGGTATTTGCGGACGACCAGCAGATAAAGAATGAAGATGCCCGGCGTCAGCTTGATCCCGGTGGCGATCCCGATCAGTACTCCCCGGAACCGGTACGGCGTAATGCCGAGCAGGTCGACGAGCACCATCGCCATCAGGACCAGGTTCACCTGGCCGAGGTCGAACGTGGACGCCACCGGCTCGACCTTCACGGCGATGGCGGCACAGGCGATCGTCGCAAGCACGATGCGGTGACGCGGCCACGCCGGACGGACGGCCCGCGTGATCAGCCAGCCGATGAGCAGCAGACTGACCATCGAGGAGCCGAACATGAGCGCCCGGCCACCTGCCGTCCCGGCCAGCACCAGGGGCACGAAGCAGAGCACGGCGAAGGGTGGGTAGGTGAACCCGAGCTCGAGCTTCGAGACCAGGTGGCCGGTGTAGATGTCCGACCCGGTCAGGAACTCCTTGGTGGCCACCACATAGACGTTCAGGTCGTAGCGGAAGTCGGTCGGCGGCCAGCGATGACAGCAGTAACCGAGGACAACGATCAGGCCGGCGACGGCGACCAGCACACGGCGTACGGACCGCGCACCGGTCCGTCGCCGCGGCTGTTCGACGCGGGTGGGGGCAACGGTCACCGGACGACCGGCGGCTTGGCCGTGGTGAACCAGGCGACGGCCAGCAAGGCGATGCCGGCGAGCGTGTAGGAGTTGCCGACCAGCGCCTGCAGGAAGGTGTGGTGGTACTCCTTGTCGTCGGCCCATGGCGCCATCCAGGGCAGACCCAGCGCGAAGACGACCGTCCACGCGGCGGCGAAGACCCGGCCGCCGCTACCCAGCCGGTACGCCGAGGTCGCCCAGGACCAGACCACGGCGGTCGCGGGCAGTGCCCAGACCCAGTGGTTCGACCATGAGATGGGCGAGACGAGCAGTCCGGCGAAACCGGTGACCACGAGCGCGTCCAGCGGACGTCCGAGCCCGTGCAGACGCTTGGCGACGGCCAGTCCGGCGACGGCAGTGACCGCAGCCGCGAGCAACCAGAGCAGTCCGGTGAGGTCAGAGTTCCGGGTGATCCGTGTGATCGCTCCGCGGAGTGACTGATTGCTGATGTACTGCGCGGGTCCCGGGCGGCTCGGGTCGAAGATGTATCGGGTCCAGAAGGCGACCGTCGGCCCGGGCATCACCAGGTAGCCGAGCAGGATGGTCGCCGCGGTAGTGGCGGAGGCGATCGCGGCCTCCCGGAAGCGGCGGGTCACCAGTAGGAACACGATGAAGATTCCCGGCGTGAGTTTGATGCCGGTGGCAACACCTACGAGGACGCCGCGGAACCGGCGCGGGGTGTGGCCGAGCAGGTCGGCCATCAGCAACGCCATCAGCAGCAGGTTGACCTGGCCCATGCCGAAGGTGGCCGAGACCGGCTCCAGTAGCAGGCCCGCCGCCGCGCAGACGAGACCGGCCAGCATCAGCCGGTCCTTGCTCCACTGCGGGCGGAGCGCGCGGGCGATCATCGATCCGATCGCGAGCAGGGAGATGCCGGACACCAGGGTCAGCAGTAGCTTGGCGAACTCCTGGCCGACCGCGAGCGGGGCCAGCAGGATCGCGGCGAACGGCGGGTAGGTGAACCCGAGCAGCATGCCGGGATACTGGTGGTGGACCTCGTAGATGTTCTGGCCGTCGACGAAGCCACGAGCGGCAGCGAAGTAGACCCGCAGATCGGACATCGACGAGGTGGGTGGCCAGATCAGCAGGATGCCGGCGAGCAGGGCCAGAGCGCCCGCGACCGACCCGATCGGCCGGAGCCGGGAGCGGGCCGGCGCGGGCCGGAGTACGGGACTTGTGGTCATGTTTTCGACTCTGCTGGCCGGGCACCCCCGGCCACATCGCCGTCAAGTGCCCTCCGAGGTCACCGCGACGAATGACGCGGCACGAGTCGGTGTCACTCCAAAGAGTGACGGCCTGGGCCTCCCGGGGCCGCAGAATGAAGGGGTGAACGAAGCGATCGCGCCTGCCCGGCTCCGGCCCGGGGACGGACGCCGGCTACCGGCTGCCATCAGCCGGCGGTTGGCGCGGGACGCCTTCACGCTGGACGCCCTGCTGGCGATCGCCGGGCTCGCTATCACCCAGGTGCGGATCGTCCAGTCCGACCACGGCTGGCCGTACGCACCGATCGCGTTCCAGGTGATCGTTGCCGTCGCGCCCGCGTTGGTTGCGATCCGTCGGGTGGATCCGGTGCTGGCCGCGGGAGGGCTGGCGCTCGGCGCCTACACCTCGTTGCTGCTCGGGCAGACCGACTGGGTGTTGTTGATCGGCTGCGCGCTCGCGTTGTGGTCGCTGGCCGAACGCTGCCGTCCGGTGTTCACCATCGGCGTCACGGCGGTCGTGGTCATCGCCCCGCTGCTGGCTTCGGGATCGATCGGGCTGCTCGCCTGGAACCTCTACCCGGACATCTTCCAGGAGTTCACGGATCCGGACGGAACTCAGGGCTCGGCCGGCCGCACCCCATCAGCCGTGTTCGACCAGATCGAGACCATGTCCTGGCCGTGGTGGATCTCCGCCGCGCTGGCACTCGCCGGGTTGGCCGGACTCGCCTACCTGCGCCGGCGAAAGCGGCCGCAGGCCCTCGCCACCATCGGCGAACGCTTCGACGACATCCGCCGGGTGCTGGGCGAGCCCGACCACGCACTCGCGGTCGACCTGCTGCTCGGCACGGCGATCACCTCGCTGGTGCTGATGGACGTCTGGCACGGGAAGAACATCGGCAACTGGTGGAGCGCGCAGCACTGGATGCCCTACGCGATCGGATTCTCACCGCTCACCCTCGTACTCCGGCGGCGCTTCCCTGAGGTGCCCGTCGTGGTGATGACCGCAGCCGGCCTGCTGACCTACTGGCAGACGGAGGAGCGCTGGACCCTGCTCATCGGCCTGGTGATCGCGCTGTACTCGCTGGCGGTCCAACGCCCGCTGGTGATTGCGTTGCCGGTGGCAATCATCGCCCTGGCGGCACCGCCGGTCGTCGCGGCCACCGCCGGATTCGGACTGCTCTCGACGCTCTTCCCGGTGGTCAAGAACAGCTTGTTCGAGTCCGACGGGACCGAATTCAACTGGAACTACCAGGAGCTGGCCGGGCGTCAGTGGCCGTTCACGCTCTCGTTGAGCCTGTTGTTGCCGGTGTGCCTCGGGGTCGTCGGCCGGCTGTACCAGCGAACCAGGATCGCCCGGTTGCGCGAGGTCGAGCTCGAGGAGCAGAACAAGCAACGGGAGCAGACCCAGATCCTGCTCGAAGGCCGGTCGCAGATCGCCCGGGACCTGCACGACGTGGTCGCGCACCACGTGAACCTGATGGTGATCCAGGCCGAGACCGGACCGGACCTGGCTCAGCGCGACCTCGACGAGGTGCTGGCCGGGTTCCAGCGGATCGGCGACGCCGGCCGCCGGGCGCTGGGTGAGCTGGACCGGATGCTGTCGGCGCTCCGGGACGCCGACGGCCGGCCCGACCCGGCGCTGGCTCCGCAACCCGGGCTGGCCGAGATCGGCGAACTGGCGACCGGCCTGGCAGAGCAAGGGGTACCGGTGGAGGTCGAGATCCGGGGCAGCTTCGACGAGGTGCCGGCCGGCGTCCAGCTCACGGCGTACCGGCTGGTCCAGGAGGCGCTGACCAATGTGGTCAAGCACGCGGGGGCCGATGCGGTTCAGGTGCTGGTCGATCTCGGCTCGGGGGACGGCGTCCGGGTGTGGGTCACCGACGACGGCAAGGGCTTCGACCCCGACGGCGAGCGGGACGGCCGGCATGGGCTGACCGGGATGCACGAGCGGGTCCGGATCCACCACGGGACGCTGACGATCACGTCCAGCCCGGGAAGCGGGACCAAGGTCAGCGCCTGGCTGCCGACTCGTGAGGCGGCCGGGTGACGCTGTTACGAAGGTTCTTCGTCCACCGGTCGGCCGACGTCGTGCTGGCGGTGATCGGGCTGGCTGTCCTGCAGTACCGGATCGTCCAGGCGGCCCCGACCTGGCAGCACTCCCGGTCGTACCTGCTCGTGATCGTGGCGCTGGCCCCGGCGCTGATCGCGATCCGCCGCGTCGATCCGGTCACAGCGTCCATCGGCCTGACCGTGGGGGCGATCGGCTCCCTCCTGCTCGGGCAGATCGGCTGGGTGTCACTGGTCGGCCTCGCCCTTTCCTTGTGGTCGCTGCCTTCCCGGTGCAGGCTCGCGGTCTCCGTCCTGGTCACAGCTGTGGTCACCGCGTTGATGGTGGCCGCTGCGTTCTGGCACGCCGCGACGTCGGACCTGAAATGGTGGCAAGCAGGTCTGGTGCTGGTGATCGGACTCGCGGCCTTGCTTTTCCGGCGCCATGAGGTCAGGTCGGCCGGGACCGCCTGGCAGCGGCTGGACGACGTACGGGCCTTCGTACTGGATCCGGAGCGCCGCTGGGCCTTCGATCTGCTGCTCGCCTTCGCTGCCGCCTCGCTGGTGCTGCTCGAACTGCAGCACGACCGGGTGATCGGCAACTGGTGGAGCGCCCCGCACTGGATGCCGTTCGCGATCGGATTCTCGGTGATCATCCTGGCGCTGCGCCGGTACCGGCCCGTCGTGCCGGTGGTTGTGCTGACGGTCGCCTCCTTGCTGGCCTACTGGCAGACCTCTTTGTGCTGGACGCTGCTGGCTGCGCTCGCGTTCGCCCTGTTCTCGCTGGCCGTGCACCGGTCGCTGCGCTTTTCGTTGCCGATAGCAACGGGAGTGCTGGTTGCGGCCCCGTTGGTCGCGTGGCTGGTCCGCTATCCACAGATGGTGCTGATCTTCCCGGCGCTGAAGCATCAGCCGCTGACGAGTGGCGAGATCCACAACCCGCCGGATTTCCACTATCACAACGACATCTACGAGGGCATCGTCGATCGGCAGTGGCCGGTCAGCTTGTCGCTGGTGCTGGCGCTGGTCGTCCTGGCCGGGGTGCTGGTCCGGCTCTACCTGCGCAACCGTACGTCGGCGGCCCGCGAAGCAGCTCTCGAACAGCGGGCCGTCGAGCAGGATGCCGCGCAGGCCGTGCTGACCGAGCGGTCCTACATCGCCCGGGACCTGCACGATGTCGTGGCGCACGCGGTGAACTTGATGGTGATCCAGGCCGAGACCGGTCCGGACCTGCTGAAGCGTGGCGACGAGGAAGCGCTCGCCGGGTTTCAGCGGATCGGTGACGCCGGCCGGCGCGCGCTGGGTGAGCTGGACCGGATGCTGTCGGCGCTGCGAGATGCCGACGGCGTACCGGATCCGGCGTTGACCCCGCAGCCAGGACTCGGCGAGCTCGCCGGGCTCGCGGAGACGATGTCGGAGCAAGGATTGCCGGTGCGGCTCGAGGTCCGAGGTGAATCGGGCGGTGTGCCGGACGGGATCCAGCTCACGGCGTACCGGCTGGTGCAGGAGGCGCTCACGAATGTGGCGAAGCACGCCAAGGCGACCGCGGCCGCGATCCTGGTCGAGCGGGCCGCGACCGGTGTCGCGGTCTGGGTGCGGGACGACGGGCAGGGCTTCGACCCGGCCGTTCGGCCGGAGGGCCGGCACGGCCTGACCGGTATGCAGGAGCGGGTCCGGATCCATGCCGGCACCCTGACCATCACCTCCGCCCCCGGTGAAGGCACCACCATCAGCGCCTGGCTGCCGCTGGGAACGAAGGAGATGGCCGAGTGATCAAGGTGATGGTGGTCGACGACCAGGACCTGGTCCGGGACGGGATCTCGATGATCCTGGACGGGCAGCCGGACATCGAGGTGGTCGCGCAGGCCGTCGACGGATCGGATGCGCTGCACCAGGCGGGCGCGATCCTCGACCTCGGCGTGGTCCTGATGGACGTCCGGATGCCGGTGATGGACGGGATCGAGGCGACCCGCCGGCTGGTCGGTCGGCCGAACGCGCCGCGGGTGCTGATCCTGACCACCTTCGACCTGGACGAGTACGTGTACGACGCGTTGCGGGCCGGCGCGAGCGGTTTCCTACTGAAACGGTCGTCGCGTGACGAGCTGATCAACGCGGTCCGGGTGATCGCCGACGGGGACGCGCTGCTGGCGCCCCCGGTGACCCGGCGGCTGATCGACCGGTTCGCCGACAACCACCTGGATCCGGCAGTGGCGGAGCGGCTGGATGTCCTCACCGCCCGCGAGCGCGAGGTCCTGGTATTGGTTGCCAAGGGCAACTCGAATGCGGAGATCGCCGCCGCCCTGCACCTCACCGAACACACGGTGAAGACGCACGTCAGCCGCATGCTCACCAAGACCGGCCTCCGCGACCGCGTCCAGGCGGTCATCCTCGCCTATGACGCCGGCCTCGTCTCAGCCGGCCAACGGACCTAGTTCTGTCCTGTTCTCACCGTTGGCAGCAAAGTCATTGACTCGAACTGACGGCGGGCAAAAGGATCTCTGCTACGCCCCTTCCGCCCGAGAACGAGGTCTGCCTGTGCGTAAGTTCGCTGTGGTTCCTCTTGCCCTCCTCTTACTGTCTGTTGGATCGATCGCTCATGCCGCGCCTGCCGCGGCCACCTACTACGTCGATGCGGCAGCCGGTAACGATGCCGCCAACGGGATCACGGCCGGTACGGCGTGGCGCAGTCTGGCCAAGGTCAACACTGTCGCCCTGCACCCGGGCGACACGATCAGCTTCAAGCGTGGTGGGTCCTGGAACGGGACGCTGACACTGTCGGCCTCCGGGACCGAGGAGGCGCCGATCGTCGTCGGGGCCTACGGCACCGGCAATCTGCCGAAGATCGGCGGGCCGGTGACCAACTGCGTGCACGTCACCGGATCCCACCTGGCGATCGGCGACCTGCGGGCCAGTGGCTGCGACTGGGCCGGGTTCGAGCTGGCCGGTGACGACATCGTGCTGGACACGGTCCAGGCCGACGCCAACGTGGTCGGCGTCTCGATCGTCGACGGCTCCGACAGCAACACGATCCGCTGGAGCACGATCAAGGACAACACCAAGATGAGCAAGCTGACGCCGAAGGAGGTCAATCCCGACGACGATTCGGGAGCCTTCGGCGTACTGGTGCACGGCAACGACAACGTGATCAGCCGCAACGTGATCAGTGGGCAGTACGCGTTCAGCTACGACTACGGCTTCGACGGTGCCGCGGTCGAGATCTTCAACGGCAACCGGAACCTGATCGAGTACAACACCACCAGCGACAACGAGTCGTTCACCGAGCTGGGCCGCAACGGCACCGGCAAGACCGCCGACGGCAACGTCTTCGCCTACAACAGCGTCACCTCGACGAAGGCGCAGGGCGCCTTCCTGGTGACCCGCGGCGCGCGCAGCAACATCGGCCCGGTCCGCGGAACCGTGGCGGTGAACAACTCGGTCTCGATCCCGAACGGCGACGGCTGGAGCTGCGACGCCGGCTGCGGCGCGGGCATCCTCAAGCTCCGCAGCAACGTCATCAAGGTCGGCAAGAAGGTCGGCTACGAGGACGCGTTCGACAGCGGCGACCCCGCCGAGAGCGCCGACGAGGACCGCAGCGTGTACGCCGGGAGCGTCTACCAGTTCGCGCTCGGGCCGAACTCGGTGAAGGCCGATCCGCTCTTCACCAGCAGCACCGATCTGCGCCTGAAGGCCGGCAGTCCGGCGATCGGCCGTGGTGAGAACGCCGGCTTCCCGTACGACCTGGCCGGCAAGCCGCTGGCCGGGATCACCAGGTTCGACGCCGGGGCATACCAGTTCTGAGTAACGGGTGGAGCCGGGGGAGCGGCTCCACCCTTCGGCGCTACTTCAGACCGTAGGCCTTGGTGATCTGCTGCTCCAGCTTGTTGCCATCGGCATCGGATGCGGTCAGTCGCAGCGACGGTGCGTGGCCGGCCTGAGCGGTCGGATGCGTCACCGTCGTCGTGTAGCTGCCGTCCGAAGCCCTTGCCAGCGGCAACTTCGTCCACGTCGTGCCGTCGTAGGAGAGCTCCAGCGTCGGCACGGCGAACTTGGCGGTGGCATTCGACCCCACCTGGTGCCGCAGCCCCAGCGTGAGCTTGACGGGCTGACCGGTCGGCACCCGGTTGAGGTCATCGGCCTGCGGTACGTCGAGGTCCGCGAGCACCAGCGGCATCAGCTCGTCTTCGCCGCCCTTCGACTTGAACGTCCAGACCGACTTGATCTGCGTGGAGTACAGCCAGTAGTCGGTCTCCCGTTTGGCGTCCAGAGTGAACTTGTACTCCGCCGCGTCCGCCGGTACGTCGACGAAGACGCCGGCCTCCTCGGACGACGACCCCACCTCGACACCGTTGCGCTCCAGTGAGGCGTTGTATTCACCGGCGCCGTAGAAGTCGGCGTACTCGTCCGGGCCGTGCCGGAACGGACTGACGGCGACCGACAGCCCGCCGTACATGCGGCCGACGCCCACGACGGACTTCCGCGTCGGCAGGCCGCTGTTCTCCACCGGAGCCACCCAGCGCTCGGTGGTACGGCTCCCGGCCCGGTAGGTCTTCTCCGGAGTGTTGACCCCTCCGTTGTCTCCGCCGTTGTCGAGGACGAGGAGGCTCGACCAGGTGAGGTTGCCACCGCCCAGTACGTACGACGTCCGGTGGAACGGAGCATCGAGGACCGGCGGCAGCCAGCTGCCGAAGTCGATGCCGCCCGGTGAGCGAGCGGTCCGGCTCTCCGAGACCTTGGTCCCCGGCGTGTGGGCACCGAAGACCTCGTCGACTCGCGCCAGCTGGTCCGGCCGGGCGTCGATGCCGGCGCCGGCCGGGATCCGGTTCTGCCAGGCCTTGGCGAGGTCGTAGACCACCGGTGTCGAGGCGGTGCCGACGACCTTGACCCGGCCCGGCCCGGTCTTCAGCTGGTCGAGCAGTTGCTGCGCGGCCACCCGGCTGGTGCGCATAGCCGGGATGGTTGCGTCCGGCTCGTCGCCGTACGCCCAGAAGGAGAAGACGCCGCCCTGCCCCGGGCGGTCCGGGTTGTAGACCAGCGCCGCCGCGGCACCGGCCCGCTCGGTCACCTTGACCAACTCACCGACCGGGCGGGGATCGCTGTCCTGGTAGCGGATCAGGGCCAGCTTGCCGCGGACGTCGCCCAGCGCGTCCGGGTTCGCGGCGCCGGCGTCGGCGACTGCGAGGGTCTTCGTCCCGGCGAGCCGCGGTCCGAAGTAGAAGTCGAGGACCGGGAACGCCGCGCCGCCGACGACCTTCGCCTGGAACGGCGGAACCTCCAACCGCCCGCCGGTGGCGAACTCGCTGCTGCCGGTGACCGTCTGCGGCGTCGGCGTGGCGCCGAGGATGCGGGGTGCGCCGGTCACCGAGACGCCGACGCCACCAGCGATGAGTCCGTCGGTGTTCTTCTGCTGGTAAGTGATTCCGCGCTCCCGGAAGGTCAGGTCGCTACGGCCTTGGACGCCGACGTCGACCACCTTGGTCTTCCGGGCGTCAAGGGTGACGGTGCTGTCCTTGGTCAGCGTGACCTCGTTGCTGGTGACGAGGTCGATCCGCTCCAGCGTCGTATCGGTGGCGCCGACGCTGAAGGTGGACGATGCCTGGTACTTGCCGGGCGGGATGCGGACCGTCGCCGTACCGTTCACGATCGGTAGGCCGAACGGCCCCAGGTCCACCGGCGCGCCGTCCAGGTGGCTGAGCACCAGGTTGCCGTTGGCGGCTGCGCCGTTGTGGTCGAGACCCTTGATCGTCAGGGTGTAGAGCTCCGGTTCGGCGTACCAGCCGATCGTGGTGACGATCGGGTCGGCGCCCGCTGCGGTCGCGGTGACCCGGCCGGAGACAGCACCGGTTCCGGCGGCTGCACGGTCGGCAGTCACGGTCACCTTGGCCTCACCACCCGCCGGTACGACGAGTTGGTTCGCGCTGAGCTGAGGAGTCGCCGCTGCCGGGTCGGTCGAGGCGGCGAGGTCCAGCGTCACCGCAGTACTGCCCGGGTTGCGGTAGGTGAGTTCGCGGCTGACCTTGTCGGTCGTGGGGTAGGGCCAGCGCAGTACGCCGAGCTCTAGTTCTCCAGTGTCGACAGTGACGCTGTTGTCGGTCGCCTGGTCGGCATCGACGCGTCCGGCGCCCTGTTCGTCGACCTTGCTGCCGAGCTGGGGGTCGGCGGTCGAGATGAGGCGGGCCTTGAGCTGTGCGGCCTTCCAGTCCGGGTGCGCCTGGGCGACCAGGGCGGCCGTTCCGGCCACGTGGGGTGAGGCCATCGACGTACCGGAAAGGGTCGTGTAGTTGTCGTCGACTGGGGTGCCGATCACCGCGTCCGCGGCCTTGGCGGCGACGATGTCCGTGCCGGGTGCGGAGATCTCCGGCTTCAGCGCGCCGTCGCCCTTGCGCGGGCCACGGCAGGACGTGTCGTTCAGCGATCCGTCCCGCTGAAGGTTGCCGACGGCAAGTGCATCGTCCGCGGCGGCGGGACTGGAGACGGTCTGCGGCTCGGGCGCGAAGCAGTTGCCGGCCGCGATCACGAACAGCGCCCCGCTGGAGCGGCTGATCCGGTTGACCGCCTGGGACAGGTCGTCGGTGCCGTCGCTGGCATCGCCGCCGAGGCTCATGTTGATCACCGAGGCGCCCTGCGCGGCGGCCCACTCCATCCCCGCGACGATGCCGGAGAAGTCGCCGAAGCCGTTGTCGTCGAGGACCTTGCCGTTCAGCAGGGTGGCATCGGGAGCGACGCCCTTGTACTTGCCGCCGGATGCGGCGCCGTTGCCCGCGGTGATGCTGGCGACGTGTGTTCCGTGACCGAAGTGGTCACCCGCGTCCGGTGCGGCGGAGAAGTTCTGGGTCGCGCCGATCCGGCCGGCGAAGTCCGGGTGGTTGGGGTCGATTCCGGTGTCGAGGACGGCGACCTTGACGCCCTTGCCGGTCAGGCCGCGTTGCCAGGCGGCCGGCCCGCCGATCTGCGGCACGGACTGGTCGAGGCTCGCCTTGACCTGGCGGTCGAGCGAGACGCGCTGGACGGTGCCTGCGACGCGCTCGGTCGTACCCGTCGTGAGCGACTGCCAGAAGTTGGTCGCGGAGGTCTTGGTGATCTGGGCGCTCTTCGCGCCGAGGCTGGTCAGTACCCGGGTCTTCGCGGCCCCGGGGATCTGGGTCTCTTTGGCCCGGGCGAGCGCGCCGGCCGGCGTACCGGCGTACCGGATGATCACCGGCATGGTCTTGGAGTGCGCGTCGTCGCGATGCTCGGCGATCAGTGTGGTGACGTCGAAGAGGGCGCGGTCGAGCCGGCCGTTCGCGACATCGGCGGTGGCGGCCGACGGTACGACGTACGTGTGCCGGCCGTCGTAGGTGATGGACGCGGCGTCGGAGCGGCTGCCCTTGGTCGGCTCGAAGCTGACCTGGTCGGGCTGACCGGTCCGCGGCGTGACGACGACCCGGTCGCCGGTGATCAGCGTGATCCGGGTCGTGGCGGCCGGTGGGTTGGTGGGGGACTGGGCTCGGGGCGGTGCGCCGAGGGCGGCAGGGGTGGTGGCGGCACTCAGCATCAGGCCGAGGCTCACCACCGGCGGGATCCAGCGTTGGGACGGCAAGAAGTCCTCCAGACAGGCGGAAACAGGTCTCTCTCGGAAGACGGGATCTGGAGGGTGAATGGTTCGCTTTTCGAAGCTTCTCGAAATGTCGACGGTCGGTGATGGAGTGGTCACTGCCGGCGTCGGGGAACCCTGAGTTATCCCCAGGTTTCCCGAGAGTTGAGTGGAATGGACTCAAGTCTGGATAAGTTATGAGTAGTAAGACTTGTCGTTTGAGCTTGAGAGGCTGGAACCAGATGGACGTTCAGCGGTTGACGACGCTGGCCCGGGAAACCCTGTCGGTCGCGATCCGTCAGACCTCCGCGGCGGGCAATCCGACCGTGGAACCGATTCACCTGTTGTCGGCGTTGCTCGCGCAGCCCGAGGGGACCACGGTCGGTCTGCTCGAGGCCGCCGGAGCAGATGTCGACGCGGTACGCCGCCGTACGGCGGAGCAACTGGCCCGGTTGCCGAAGACGAGTGGCGGCAGCGTCCAGGCGCCGAGCCTGTCCGGCAAGACGAGCGATGTGCTCAACCAGGCTGAGCAGCGGGCGCTGGGGCTCGGGGACGAGTTCGTCTCCACCGAGCATCTGCTGATCTCGCTGGCCACCGTCGAGGGGGTCGCCAAATCGGCGCTTGACGTGACACCGGATGCACTGCTGCAGGCGTTCGACGCCGCGCGGGGCAATCGGCGGATCACCTCGCCCGAGGCGGAGGGGACCACCAAGACGCTGGAGAAGTACGGCGTCGACCTGACCGAACGTGCCCGCGACGGCAAGCTCGACCCGGTGATCGGGCGGGATTCCGAGATCCGCCGGGTCGTCCAGGTGCTGTCCCGGCGGACCAAGAACAACCCGGTGCTGATCGGTGAGCCCGGCGTCGGCAAGACCGCCGTCGTCGAGGGCCTGGCGCAGCGGATCGTGGCCGGTGACGTGCCGGAGTCCCTGCGCGGCCGGCGGCTGATCAGCCTCGACCTCGGCGCGATGGTGGCCGGCGCGAAGTACCGGGGTGAGTTCGAGGAGCGGCTCAAGGCGGTGCTGACCGAGATCAAGGAATCCGACGGTCAGGTGATCACCTTCATCGACGAGCTGCACACCGTGGTCGGCGCCGGTGCGTCCGGCGAGGGCGCGATGGACGCCGGCAACATGCTGAAGCCGATGCTGGCGCGTGGTGAGCTGCGGATGATCGGTGCGACCACGCTCGACGAGTACCGGACCCGGATCGAGAAGGACCCGGCGCTGGAGCGACGCTTCCAGCAGGTGTTCGTCGGTGAGCCGTCGGTCGAGGACTCGATCGCGATCCTGCGCGGGCTGAAGGAGCGCTACGAGGCGCACCACAAGGTCGCCATCTCCGACAGCGCCTTGGTCGCTGCCGCGACGCTTTCCAACCGGTACATCTCCGGCCGGCAGCTGCCCGACAAGGCGATCGACCTGGTCGACGAGGCCGCGTCCCGGCTGCGGATGGAGATCGACTCCTCGCCGGTCGAGATCGACTCGCTCCGGCGGACGGTCGACCGGCTGAAGATGGAGGAGCTCGCGCTGTCCCGCGAGGAGGACGCGTCGTCGCAGGACCGGCTGGCCCGGCTGCGTGCCGACCTGGCCGACCGCGAGGAGGAGCTGCGGGCGCTCGAAGCCCGCTGGGAGAAGGAGAAGTCCGGCCTGAACCGGATCGGTGAGGTCAAGGAGCGGATCGACGAGCTCCGCGGCCAGGCCGAGCGGGCCCAGCGCGACGGCGACTTCGAGACCGCCTCACGGATCCTGTACGGCGAGATTCCCGAGCTGACCAAGGAGTTGGAGGAAGCCTCCGCCGAACCTGAGGTGGCAGATGGCCCCGACGCGATGGTGAACGAGGAAGTCGGTCCGACCGAGATCGCCGAGGTGATCGCGATGTGGACCGGGATCCCGACCGGGCGGCTGCTCGAGGGCGAGACCGGCAAGCTGCTCCGGATGGAGGACGAACTGGGCCGGCGGCTGATCGGCCAGCGCGAAGCGGTGAAGGCCGTGAGCGACGCCGTCCGCCGGGCGCGGGCCGGCATCTCGGATCCGGACCGGCCGACCGGGTCGTTCCTGTTCCTCGGCCCGACGGGTGTCGGCAAGACCGAGCTGGCGAAGGCGCTGGCGGACTTCCTGTTCGACGACGAGCGGGCGATGGTCCGGATCGACATGTCGGAGTACGGCGAGAAGCACAGCGTCTCGCGGCTGGTCGGTGCGCCTCCGGGGTACGTCGGCTACGAGGAAGGCGGGCAGCTGACCGAGGCCGTCCGGCGCCGGCCGTACTCGGTGATCCTGCTGGACGAGGTGGAGAAGGCGCATCCCGAGGTCTTCGACATCCTGCTGCAGGTGCTCGACGACGGTCGGCTGACCGACGGGCAGGGTCGCACGGTCGACTTCCGGAACGTGATCCTGGTGCTCACCAGCAACCTCGGCTCGGCGTACCTGGCGGACATGTCGATCGACGACGCGCTCAAGCGGGACCAGGTGATGAACGTGGTCCGGCAGTCGTTCAAGCCGGAGTTCATCAACCGGCTGGACGAGATCGTGCTGTTCGACGCGCTCGGCAGCGAGGAGCTGACCAAGATCGTCGGGCTGCAGATCGCCGCGCTGCAGAAGCGGCTCACCGACCGGCGGATCACGCTGGAGGTCGGCGAGGACGCGATGGAATGGCTGGCTTTGACCGGGTACGACCCGGTCTACGGCGCCCGGCCGCTGCGCCGGCTGGTGCAGTCGGCGATCGGCGACGAGCTCGCCCGCGGGCTGCTGTCCGGCGCGATTCGGGACGGCGACACCGTGCGGGTCGGGCTGAACGAGGCGAAGGACGCGCTCGAGGTCACCGCGGCCTGAGCTGTTCGATGGCCGGGACTCCTTCGGGGGTCCCGGCTGTCTTTGCGTGATCTGCGAGGATCGGGGCATGAGTGAGCAGCCACCGCCGGAACGACCTGGCCCGTACGGCGGGGTCTACGGCGAGCAGCCCTCTGCGTTCCGGCCGAACCCGTATTCGTCGGTGCCGGCCAGGATGCCGAAGCAGGTGAAGATCGCATCGGCGATCTCGCTTGCACTGGGGGTGCTCACCATCCTGCTCGGGCTCTTCGCGCTGACGTCCGCCGGCAAACCGATCACCAAGACCCTGACCGGCGACGAGGATGCCCAGAACGTGGTGCTGCTAGCGGCCCTGCTCTGCAGCGCCGCCTACATCCTCCCGGCGATCTTCCTGCGCAAACAACGCCGCTGGGCCCGCACGACCTTGATCGTCGTCGCCGCCCTCGGCATCGCCGGCAGCATCACCTCGCTCCCCGGCGGCCTGCTCGGCCTGGCCCTGCACCTCACCTTGCTGATTCTGATGCTCCAAACCCCCACCAAGAACTGGTTCCACCGCTGACGGAAATCTGGATCAACCCCGCCTGCTCCAAGTGCCAGGCCGCCACCACCGCCCTCGACGAGGCCGGCGTCTCCTACACGGTCCGCCGCTACCTCGACGACCCACCCACCGCCGAGGAATTCTCCGAGGTCCTCACCCGCCTGAACCTCGACCCCTGGCACGCCGCCCGCCTCAACGAACCCGCCGCCACCTTGTTGGCCGACCTGCCCCGAGACGAGGCCCACCGCGCCGACTGGATCGCCCGCATGGTCGCCAACCCCATCCTCATCCAACGCCCCATCATCACCACCGACGACAACACCACCGCCATCGCCCGAGACCCAGAAACCCTCTCCCGCCTCCTCGGCCCTTAAAACAAGGCGTCTTCCCTGGTTCTCTGCCGCCGGATCGCCTCGCAGGCGGTGCCTCCACACGGTGTGGTCGGTCTCGCTCAGGGCGAGCAGCTTCGGACCGTTCGCGCCGCTGGATGGGGTGGACGGCCGGACGAGAGCGCGCGCGAATGACCAAGTAGCCGGCGAATGGCAGCCGCCTCGCCCGGCGAGCGCGAGACTCTGAGCTGGTCCGACCATTCTGGGTCCGCGTCGCCCATCGGCTCAGCCTCCTCCTCGGCAGCGTTCCTCGCAATCACCTCCGGCGCGAGCAACCACCTGACGGGAACTCGTCAGCCGCAGCAGGAATCGGCCCGCCGCGACCTCAGCGGCCGAGCCGGCCCTGCCAGTCGCGCCAATGGGCTCGGGTGGTTCGGGAACGTTGCCTCCGGCAACCATTGGCGTCTAGCCGGACTCAGATGCCTACACGTTTTGGCGGTCTGGTCGGGTGTGATGTTTCCCCTTGTGGATAAGGCGAAACTGCCCTGGTCCTGGTTTGTTGCGCTGCACTGCGGAAGCGTATAGTCGAACACATGTTCCCCATCGAGTTCGCTGACTGCGACGCCGCCGAGACCCTCGCCCGGGTCGAAGCCGCTCACGCGCGTCAGCGGCGATGTGAACTCGACCAGATCCTCCTCGCCCAGCACTACGCCGCCCTCCACCCGGTCCCCACCCACAACCCCGGTCTGCCCGGCGGTGAACGCGCCCACGTCTACGGTGGTGAGGGCTGCCCTCAGATCGCCGAGTTCGCCCCCGCCGAATACGGCGCCGTCACCGGAGTCTCCGCGTTCTCCGCCGCCCGCTTCCTCGGCCAATGCGTCGCGCTACCCGCCCGGTTCCCGCTCACCTGGCAACGCGTCCTCACCGGCCACGCCACCGCCTGGAAAGCCCGCCAGCTCGCCCAGGACTGCGTCACGCTGTCCCTGGAAGCCGCGAGTATCGTCGACCACCGCGTCGCCGACATCATCGACACCGTCACCGGCCCCCAACTGGCCACCATCAAAAAGACCGCGATCTGGGACGCCGACCCCGAAGCCGCCCGCGCCAAAGCCGAAGCCGAAGCCAAGGAACGCGGCGTCTGGGTCGGCCGCACCGACAACCACGGCACCACCACCTTGTTCATCAAGGCCTGCACCGGCGGCATCTTGTCCCTCAACGCCACCATCACCCAACTCGCCGAAGCCCTCGCCGCCACCGGCGACACCAGCACCCTCGACCAACGCCGAGCCAAAGCCGCCACCCTCCTAGCCGACCCCGAACTAGCCACCGACCTCCTCACCGCCGCCCACCACCTCCCCACCACCAACCCCGCGTCCAGCACCGAACCCGCCCCCACCACCGAACCGCCCGCCAGCACCGAACCCGCCCCCACCACCGAACCGCCCGCCAGCACCGAACCGGCAAGCACCAGCCACAATCCGCCCGGTACCAACCACACCGGAACCGTCTCCGACCAGACCCGCCAGGCCCATCACACCAGCCAACCCGGGCCGGACCACCTCAACCGCCCGCACCAGTTCCCCGAGCCCAGCCCGAACGACGAGGCCGACCGCGACACCCCACCCCCCAACACCCCCGATCACCCCCTCGGCCAAGCAGTCGCCCTCCCGGCGGCACCAAACCCACACCACCCTCCCAGCCAGGCCCAGGCACGCCGCGCGGAGGAACCACCCCGCGCGGGTGAACCACCCCGCCTGGGTGAACCACCCGAGCCGGTCGACAACCCTGCCCCGGACGGCATGGACGCTGCGGCACGCCTGGAACTACGCCGCAGACTCGAAACCATCCGACGCGACCCCGCCAACCGCGGCCGCCGGACCTTTCAAACCGTCCTCACCATCCACATCACCGACGAAACCCTCCGTACCGGCCAAGGCATCGCCCGCATCGAAGGCTACGGACCCGTGTACACCCACCAACTCGAAGAACTCCTCGGCCACCACCGCATCGTCGTCCGCCCCGTCAACGACCTCAACACCCCCATCAGCGTCCACAGCTACGAAATCCCCGACCGCCTCCGCGACCAGATCAACCTCCGCTACCCCATTGAGCAATTCCCCTACGGCACCACCGAAACCACCACCGCCACAGACCTCGACCACATCCAGCCCTACCACCCCGCAAACACCGAACCACAAACCCGCACCGACAACCTCAACCCACTACGCCGCTACAACCACCGACTCAAAACCCACGGCGGCTGGACCGTTCACCGCATCAACCCCCACACCTTGGAATGGACCACACCTCACGGCTACCAATTCCACGTCGACCACAACGGCACCCACCCCATCCCCAACCGCGCAAGGAACCGCCGACCACAAGACCGGCCGCCACACCGCCCAGCACCGGACGCCTGACAGCTGCCGGCCCCGCGGCGCCATCGTGGGACTATCAGAGTTTGCTGAGGCGGGATAGGGCTTCTTGGAGGAGTTCGGGTTTTTTGCAGAAGGCCCAGCGGACCAGGGGGCGGCCGGCTTCGGTGTTGTCGTAGAAGACCTGGTGGGGGATGGCTACTACGCCGACCTTTTCGGGGAGTTGGCGGCAGAATTCGATGCCGTCGGTGTGGCCGAGGGGGCGGATGTCGGTGGTGACGAAGTAGGTGCCCTGGGGGCGGTGGACGCCGAAGCCCAGGGAGGCGAGGCCGTCGCAGAGGAGGTCGCGTTTGGCCTGCATCGTGGTGCGGAGGGTGTCGAAGTACTCGTTGCCTAAGGCAAGGGCATCGGCGACGGCGGGCTGGAACGGAGCGCCGGAGACGTAGGTGAGGAACTGCTTCGCCGTGTTCACCGCGGTCACGACCGACGGCGTACCGGTGACCCAGCCGATCTTCCAGCCGGTGACCGAGAACGTCTTGCCCGCGCTGCCGATCGAGACCGTGCGCTCAGCCATTCCCTCGTACGCCGTGAGCGGCCGGTGCTGGAGTCCGTCGAAGATGAGGTGCTCGTAGACCTCGTCGGTGATGACGACCAGGTCGTGTTCGACGGCCAGCGCCGCGATCCCGCGGAGCTCGGTGTCGTCGAGCACGGTGCCGGTCGGGTTGTGCGGCGAGTTGATCAGTAGGACCTTCGTCCGCGGCGTGATCGCGGCCCGGAGTTCGTCGAGGTCGAGCCGGAAATCGGGCGCCCGCAACGTGACCGGCACCCGGCGACCGCCGGCGAACGCGATGCAGGCGGCGTACGAGTCGTAGTACGGCTCGAGCGCGATCACCTCGTCACCGGGTTCGACATAGGCGAGCAGAGCGGCGGCGATCGCCTCGGTGGCGCCGGTGGTGACGAGCACCTCGGTGTCGGGATCGTAGGTCAACCCGTAGAACCGCTGCTGGTGATCGACTATCGCCTGCCGCAGGGCGGGGATGCCGCGGCCGGGCGGGTACTGGTTCGCGCCGGCCCTGATCGCCGCGATCGCCCCCTCCAGCAGCGAGTCGGGTCCGTCGATGTCGGGAAAGCCCTGCCCGAGGTTCACCGAGTTGGTCCGAACGGCGAGCGCCGACATCTCGGCGAAGATCGTCGTCCCGAGCCCCTGCAGCCGCACCGCATGATCACGCATGCTCCGACCCTAACCGCTCGCCCGTCAGGGCTCGTCGATAGTCACTTCTGGATCGACCATGCGTTGGAGCCAGGCCCGGGCGGCGGCGCGGTCGGCGGCGGTGAGGTCAGCCTCGAGTTCGGCCTCGACCGCGCGGACGGCGGGGCCGGCGGCGGCGAGCCGGGCCTTGCCGCCCTCGGTCAGGTAGACGAGCTGGGAGCGCTTGTCGTTCGGGTTCGGCTGCCGCTCGATCAGGCCGGCGCGCTCCAGCCCGGTGATCAGCTCGTTCGCCGACTGGCGGGCGGTGCCGACCTTGCGGGCGATCTCGGCGATGGTCCGGCCGGGCTGGTGGCTGAGCATCAGCAACGTCCCGTACTGCGGAACCGACAGCTCGTGCTCGGCCAGCGCGACCGCGACGGCCGATCGCATGCTCAGCCAGGCGTGCCGCACCAGGAAGGTGACGCAGTCGGTCTCCTCGACGTAGCTCATGCCGCCATTCTGCCCGGTAGGATGATTGACAGGTTCCTGACGATCGTGCGACGCTGAGTCCCGTCAGGAACCTGTCAATCATACGGAGTCGACGTGGAGCTTGTCGATCACCGGCGGCAACGCCGGATCCTTTCCATCCTGGTGGTGTCGGCGATCCTGATCTGGATCGACGCGACCGTGCTCGGTATCGCGCTGGAGCGGCTCGCCGATCCGGTCGACGGCCTCGGCGCCACCCCCGGGCAGCTGCAGTGGGCGCTCGGGATCTACTCGCTGTTCTTCGCCACCGCCCTGTTCGCCGCCGGCGCGCTCGGCGACCGGTACGGCCATCGCACCGTGCTGATGACCGGGATGGCGCTCTTCGGTGTGTCGTCGGCGTGGGCCGCCTGGTCGCCCGGGCCGGTCTCGCTGATTCTGGCCCGCGCGCTGATGGGGATCGGCGGCGCGATGATCATGCCCAGCTCGATGGCGATCATCGGCGCGACCTTCCCGCCCCAGCGACGGGCCGGTGCGATCGCGGCCTGGTCGTCCTCGGCCGGTGTCGGGGTGGCGACCGGCCCGGTGCTCGGCGGGCTGCTGATCGACCACTTCTGGTGGGGTTCGGTCTTCCTCATCAACCTGCCGCTGGTCGCCGCCGGCCTGGTCGGCGCGGCGCTCGTCGTGCCGAATCCGCGCAGTCCGCAGCGGCGCCGGCTCGATCCGCTCGGGCTCGGGTTGTCGACCTTCGGCCTGCTCGGGGTGGCGTACGGCCTGATCGAAGGTGGCCAGCGCGGCGGCTGGAGCCGGTGGCAGGTCTGGGGCAGCATCGCGGCCGGTGTCGTCCTGATCGCCGGCTTCCTCTACTCCGAATGGAAGGAGAAGCAACCCAGCTTCGACCCACGGCTGTTCCGCAACCGGCGTTTCGCAGCGGGCAACTTCGGTCTCGCCGCCCTCTTCCTCACCATCACAGGTCAGAGCCTGTACGTGACTTTCTACCTGCAAGGTGCTCGCGGCATGACGGCACTCCATGCCGGACTGCTCTCCCTGCCAGGTGCGCTCGGCGTCGTCATCGGGGCACCGCTCGGCGCACGGTTGGCCCGTCGCTTCAGCATCGCCGCGGTCTCCGGTACGGCGCTCGCCGCGTTCGCCTTCTGCCACGCGATGAACCTGACCTACGTGATCGACACGCCCCTGATCTGGTTCTGCGTGGTCGGCCTCGTCGCCGGTGTGGCCATCGGCGCGGCGGTCGCACCGACCTCGGCGGCGATCCTGGCCGCGCTCCCGGTCGACCGGATGGGCGCCGGATCGGCCGTGAGCAACGCGATCCGCCAGGTCGCCAGCGTCCTCGGGGTCGCGGTCCTCGGCACGATCCTGTCGAACGTCTACCAGCACTCGATCGCACCGTCGCTGGCCGGCCTTCCCGCTGGTGCACGGGAATCGGCGGAGGGCTCGGCCGAAGCAACCCGGCGTACGGCGGCTGCGCTCGGACGGCCCGAGTTGGTACACGCGGCGAACGACGCCTTCATCCACTCGATGCACATCGCCGCCGTGACGGCCGCTGGCTGCGCGCTGATCGGCGCGGCGGTGATCATCATCGCGTTCCGGAAGCGCCGTAGTACGGCTGCCGACGAGGAAGTCGCGGTGCCGGTCGCTGTCGAAGGCTGACCGAGTGCGGTGGGTCGGGGGCGGACCCACCGCACTACCAGCGTCCTACTGCCAAGGACCCGGCGGTGGCGGCGGCACGACTGGCGGCCGGTCCTCACAGTGACCGGGTGCTCCGGCATCGGCGGTCCAGCCACCGTCGTTGCTGTCACCGAGCAGTCGTACGTCGAACTCCGGCGTTCCCGTGAAGTGGAAAGTGCCACAGTTGTTGACGAACGGCGCCCCCACGTTCCGGGCGTCGACGTTCTCGAAGCTGGCGAAACCGCCGACCCGGGCGTTCACCACGTTCGTCCCGGTGCCGTCCACCTTGATGTTGCGGAAGGCAACATTCGTCAGCGACCAGGTGTCTTTGACCGGCCAGTCGACCACGAACATCATCGCGTTGTAGGTCGAATCGAGGAACGAACTGTCGGTCACCTCGATCTTGCCGGACATGTTCGACTCCAGTGCGTAGAGCCAGATGGAGCCGAGGCCGAGATCCCAGTTGAGATCCCGTGGACCGCCACGGACCGTGGTGTTCCGCGCGAACGACAAGGTCCCCTCGAACGGCGTCGAGTTGAACCGCGAGCCCGCGTGCAGGGTGCTGCCTTCGCGGATCGGGTCGGCGACCAGGTTGTCGGTGACCGCGTTGTCCTTGCCGCCGTAAATGGCGATGTCGTTCGCCAGCACCGGGGTCTGAACGGTGTTGTGGTCGTAGACGTTGTTGTGGTTCGCCAGTCCGTCAGGGTTCTTCTCGGACCACATCGCGAGCCCGTCGTCACCGCTGTTGCGGACGAAGTTGTTGGTCGCCCGGACGTGCGAGACGCCCAGGTGCAGGTTCATCCCGTCGGCAACCGCGTCGGTGATGAGGTTGTTGCGGATCAGCAGGCCGTCCATCGGGCCGTCCAGCCAGATGCCCACCTTGGTGTGGTGCAGATAGAGGTTCTGGATGGTCGAACCACCCCCGATCGCGCCGCCGATCCCGTTCACCTGGTCGGTGTCGACCCGCTCGCGGACGTCGCTCTCGATCGCGAAGTCGGACAGGTGAACCTTCGTGCTCCCGCCGTCTGCCGCGTACTTGCCGTAGAAGCCGGGCGCGCTGTGCACCGACTTGTCCGGCGCTGGTTCGGCCAGCGGCAGCACCTTGCCCTTGATGATCGACCACCAGTTGCCGGCGCCCTGGACGGCGACCTTGTCGACGACGATGTGCCGGTTCACCTGGTAGGTGCCCGGTGGGATGTAGACGGTCCAGCCGATCTTCTTGGCCGCCGCTATGGTTCGGTCGATCGCCGGCGCAGCGTCGTACCGGCCGGTGGGGTCGGCGCCGAAAAGCCTGATGGACAAGGACTTTCTCGGCTGCTTGATCGGTGCGGCGACCTGCTCGAAGTCGGCGACGTCGAGCACCGTCCAGGCCGCGGGCGAATTGGCCGGCAGCTGGAAGCGGACCTTGTCGCCTGCCTGGTAGGTCTTGCCGAGCAGCAGGCGTTGCTCGTCGTAGAAGTGGTTCGGCCGGAACGGCTTGGTGACCGGGTCCGGCTCCGGCTTCCACCAGCCAGGGATCGGGTCGACGTTCGGGTCGTTGGAGAACGGATACATGCCGTAGAGCCAGGCGTACTCCGAGGTCAGCGTCATCGTCCGCTTGTGCTTGCCGTTGACAACGACATCGAGCGGCGCCTTGAGCCCGCCGCCACCCGCTGCATCAGGGATGCTGTAGCGCAGGGTCAACGCGTTGGCGGGTCGCGAGAGGGTGAACTCGACGTACTGACCAGGAGAAGTCAGCCGTACTGCGGTACGCCCGGAAGCCTCTGCGGGCAAGGAGTAGGCCTCGCGGCTGGGGCCGAGTTTCTCCCCGGTGGTGAAGGCGTTCTCGGCCTCTTGCTCGACGAACGGGACGGTGGCGCCGCGGCCCTGGACCAGTGCGGGATCAAGCCCAGCCCTGGTGATCTTCGGGGCAGGCGGGTGGGCGGTCGGTTGCGCCGCGGCTGTGGACAGCGCGGCGGTGGAGATCAACGCTCCGACGGCCAGGCCGGCCAGCGCGACCTGACGCCGGGACATGGGTTTGTGGGACACGGGCGACATCCCCCTCAGCTGAACGGCCGCCGCCCCTGCTCATCGAGGCACGTCACCGCTTGGGCCCGGACGATACGCATCCCGATGATTCCCTGCAAGATCTTGACAATGGGAAGTAATTTCCCGCGTTCACTAGATCTGTGGCACCGGGCGGAGGGCGCGGAGCCAGAGTTCGGTCTGGGCGATGTGGGCGGAGGCGGCGGTGGCCGCGGCGGCTGGGTCGCGACCGGCGATGGCGGCCAGGATCGCGCGGTGGCCGCGGTCGCTGGTCTGCTTGATGGCGTCGAAATCGGCGCCCGGTTCGAAGATCCGGTAGTGGCCGCCGCGGCCCCGGATCACCCCGGTCAGCGCGGTGACGGTCGGGTTGCCGCCCGCAGTACAGATCAGGTTGTGGAATTCCGCGTCGAGGGCCTGGATCTGGCCGGCGTCGGTGGTCGCCTCCAGGCGGTCGAGGATGTCGGCCAGCGTCTTCTCGAGTTCGACGTCCTGGCGTGCGGCGGCCGCGGCGGTCGCGTGCGCTTCCAGCACTCGGCGTACTTCGAGCAGTTCGAGCACTCCTTCGAGCGGGATCAGCTCGACCGACAGGGAGAAGCGGCTGATGATCTCGGCCGGGTCCAGGGCGGAGACATAGGTACCGGATCCGTGCCGGGACTCGATCACGCCGAGCGCGGCCAGCGAACGGGCCGCTTCGCGAAGAGAGCTGCGGGAGACGCCCAGCCGATCGCAGAGTTCGGGCTCCGGCGGGAATTTCTCCCCCGGTCCGAGCGCCCCGGATGCGATCATCTGTCGCAGCCCGGCCAACGCCTTGTCCGTCGCCGCCATCGGCACCTCCCCGTTCGCTGTCAGTCCCTCCGAGGATAAGTCCTCAGATGACTTAGGGCGAATGTGCTCGTTTCGGGGAGTTGGCGACGACGCGTTGGCCAATTCATCAGATGTCAGAACAGCGTGACACGATGCGGCGGTGCAGCTCTTCTCGGGTGCGACGGACGATGAGGCTCTCGAGCTCGCCGTCGCCCATGCCTTGGTACGCCGCGCGTCGACCGGCGAACTCGCCGAGGCACTGCGAATCTACCGTCCCGCCGCACCGGTCGTCGTCTTCGGCCGGCGCGACACCCGGCTGCCCGGTTTCGACGCCGCGGTACTTGCGGCACGCGCGGCCGGCTTCGAGCCGCTGGTCCGGGCGGTCGGCGGGCGGCCGGTCGCCTACACGACGCAGGCGCTGGTGATCGACCACGTCAAACACGAACCGCTCGCGCCAGACGGGCTGGAGACGCGATTCCAGTACTACGGAACGCTGTACGCCGAGATCCTTCGCGAACTCGGCATCGATGCCCGGGTCGGCGCGGTGCCGGGGGAGTACTGCCCGGGCGCGCACAGCGTCAACGCGCGGGGCGTCGTGAAGCTCGTGGGTACCGGGCAACGCGTAGTACGGAATGCCTGGCTTTTCAGCACGTTGATCGTGCTCGGCGACGACGACGTACTCCGGGGTTTGCTCACGGACATCTACCGGCTTCTGGAGCTCCCGTTCGATCCTGTGTCGGTCGGCTCTCTCGCCAGCGAGACGGTCGGCCTGGACTTCGCTGCCCTTGAGCGCCGGGTCATCGCCGCCTATGCGGCCACAGAACCAGGGGCCTTGGACGCCGCGACGTTGGCCCTCGCGGCGTCACTTGTCGCTGATCACCGAGCCGTCGGAGAGTGAGCGGAGATACCCGGCGAGATCCCATACTCGCCTTCGGCTCCCGCCGACCAACTCGTACGGCGCGGGGCCGGGCCCGGGCTCGCCGTTGACCCAGATCGTCGCCATGCCGAGTTGATCGGGCACGTCGAGGTTGACCGCCAGGTCGTCGAAGAACGCTGTCCTGCTTGGGTCGATCCCGAACTTGGTGCTGAACAGCTGATAGCTCTCCGGGTACGGCTTCGGGATCAGGTCGCCGGCGACGATGTCGAAGGTGCCGTCGAAGTGGCCGGTCAGCCCGAGCCGGTCGAGTGCCTGCTCCACGTGGTAAGCCGATCCGTTGGTGAACACGAACTTGCGGCCGGGGAGGGCTGCGATCGCGGCGGCCAGGGCGCCGTCAGGCCGTAGTACGGAGTAGTCGATGCGGTGCTCGAAGGCGAGATAGTCGGCGGCCTCGATGCCTTCGGTAGTCATCAAGCCGCGCAGGGTGGTGCCGTGGGTCGCGACGAGCTCGGACTGGATCCGGCGGGCGCCCGCCTCATCGGTCTTGTAGTGATTGCTCAGGTATTCGCGGATCCGGTGGTTCATCTGGTCCGCTAGGCCGGTGCTGGGCGGGTAGAGGGTGTTGTCGAGATCGAGTACCCAGGTGTCGATGTCGGGCCGCATCTCGCCAGAGTAGTGACAGACTGGTGCGGTCATCGACGGGAGGATTGAGCTGTGGCGACGGCGCTCATCACTGGACCTACTGCCGGGATCGGCCGGGCCTTCGCGGAGAAGCTGGCGGTCGAGGGATACGACCTGGTGCTGGTCGCGCGGGACGAGGCGCGGCTGAAGGAGCTCGCGACCGAGCTCACCCGGCTGCACGGGGTTTCCTGCGAGGTGCTCGCCGCGGATCTGACCGAGCCCGCGGAGCTTGCGTCGGTCGAGAAGCGCTTCGCGGACGGGCCTGTCGAGGTGTTGGTGAACAACGCCGGCTTCGGCCAGAAGAAGCCGTTCTGGGCGAACCCGATCGAGGTCGAGGAGAAGCAGTTCGACCTGCTGGTCCGGGTGGTGCTCCGGCTCACCCACGCCGCGATCCTGCCGATGATCGAACGCGGCTCCGGCGCGGTGATCAACGTGTCGTCGGTGGCCGGCTTCTTCCAGCGCGGCACCTACAGCGCGCACAAGGCCTGGGTGACGAGCTTCTCGGCCGGCCTCGCGATCGAGCTGCACGCCAAGGGCGTCGCGGTGATGGCGCTGTGCCCCGGCTTCGTCCACACCGAGTTCCACGACCGGATGGGCATGGACAAGTCCATCATCCCGTCCTTCATGTGGCTGGACGCAGCCGACCTGGTCGACGCCGCCTGGTCCGACCTGATGTCCGGCAAGGCCATCTCCATCCCTAGCCGGCGCTACAAATTCCTCGTCACCCTCGGCCGCTTCACCCCCCGCACCCTCATCACCCGCATCTCCACCACAGGCCTAGACGGCCGCCGCCGCAGCTGACATCCGGAAGTTGGTGGGTGGAGGCGGCGTGGGAGGTGGGTGAACTAATGGGGGGTCGCTAGCGTCCAAGGGAGACGGCTAGGGATTGAGGGGATCATGGGTGTTCGGGGATGGCAGCGGGTTGTGGTGGGGGCTGCGGGGCTGGTTCTGGTGTTGGGGGCCTGTGGCAACGATGTGAAGCCGACGGCTAGGGGGAGTGTGTCGAGTACGCCTACGCCTACGCCTACGGCTGGTACGCCTAGTGTGGGGCCGTCGACGCCTGGGTTGCCGCTTAAACCGGGCACGGCTACGCCGACGGGTGGGCCCTCGCAGACGCCGGGTGGGCCTAAGCCGCCTAGTACTTCGCCTACCAAGCCGGTTCGGTTGGTTGGTGGGATGTTGCTGACGGGAGCCGAGGTGGCCAAGGGGGATCCGGGTCGGCATTGGGCGGAGACTTCGGGGAGTGCTAGTACGCCGATTTGTGGGCGGGGGTCTACTCGGGGGGACGGGGTTGCGGGGAGCTTGAACCGGAACTTTGCGAATGGGCTGGATGCGTCGGGTGGGCAGTGGTTGACGCGGTACAAGACGCCGGCCGCGGCGAAGGCGGCGTACGAGTCGATCGTGAAGACGATCAAGTCCTGTAGAGCTGCGAGGCCGGCGCCGACGCATGCGCGCAAGTTGACGGAGGATCGCAAGCTGGCGGTGGGGGACGCGACGGTGATCCTGCGCTGGTACGACTACCCGCTGCCGTCGGATCCGGGGAGTGAGGACGGTGGGTTCCCGTACGCCGTGACGCTCAAGGGGAGTGTCGTGAGCGTGGTCGCGTTCCGTGAGATGGGCAAGGGCGTCAAGCCGGCCAACTTCGAGAAGTTCGCGCGGGCTGCGGCGGCGCGCCTGCCCTGAAAAGAAGGGCTGGCAGCTCGATCGGCTGCCAGCCCGGTCGAAGGTCAGGCCAGTACGGCCGCGATGGAGTCGGCCAGTGGGGTGGTGGGGCGGCCGATGAGGCGGGAGAGGTCGCCGGGGGTGCCGGCCAGGGCGCCTCGGGTGATGGCGTCGTCAACGTCGGCCAGGACTTCGGCGAAGCCCTCGGGGAGGCCGACGCTGACCAGGAAGGCGACGTTCTCGTCGTGGCTGATGGTCTTGTGGACGACGGGCTTCCCGGACTGCTTGGTGATCTCGGCGGCGAACTCGCCGAACGTCCAGGCGTGGTCGCCGCTCAGCTCGTACGCCTTGTTCAGGTGACCGTCGGTGCTGATGGCAACGGCTGCCGCCGCGGCGTAGTCGGCGCGGGTCGCGGTGGCGATCACGCTGTCCTGACCGACCCCGTTGACGACGGCGCCGTGCTCGATGGCCGGCCCGACGTTGGCGGTCAGCATCTCGACGTACCAGTTGTTGCGCAGGAACGTGTACGGCAAACCGGAGTCGAGGATCGCTTGCTCGGTGGCCTGGTGGTCCGCGGCCAGCAGGAAGTCGGCCGTGGGGCTACCGAAGATGCCGGTGTAGGCGAGCTGCGCGACGCCGGCCGCCTTGGCAGCGTCGATCACCGCGGCGTGCTGCGGGATCCGTCGCCCGGCCTCGCTCGCCGAGATCAGCAGCACCCGGTCCGCGGCGTCGAAGGCGCCCTCGAACGTCTCCGGCCGGTCGTAGTCGGCTTCGAGGACGCGGATGCCCTGCGCGGCCAGGTCGGCCGCCTTCTCCTTGCTGCGGGCAACGGCGGTGATCCCGTCGGCCGGTACGCCGGCAGCCAGCAGATCGGCGATGACGAGGCGGCCGAGCTGTCCGGTCGCGCCGGTGATGACGATGCTCATACGAAGTGCTCCTGAGGAGTAGATGTTCTGGTAGCACTAACTGTAGGGTGGGTACTACCTTCACAGTAGTACCCACTTTGAAGTAAGGTACTGAAAGTCAAGTAAGGAGGCCTCAGGCGATGACCCAGACACTCATGCCCGATGTGAACCGCGCCGGCTGCCCGTCGCGGGTGATCCTCGAACACGTCACCAGCCGCTGGGGTGTCCTCGTACTCGCCGCCCTGCTGGAGCGGTCGTACCGGTTCAGCGAGCTCCGCCGGCACGTCGACGGGGTGAGCGAGAAGATGCTCGCGCAGACCCTGCAGGCGCTCGAGCGCGACGGTTTCGTACTCCGCGACGCCCAGCCGGTCATCCCGCCGCGCGTCGACTACTCGCTCACCCCGCTCGGCGAAGAGGCCGCCAACCTGGTGGCAGGACTGGCCCGCTGGGTCGAGCACAAGGTCCCCGATGTCCAGGCCGCCCGCGCCGCGTACGACGGGACCAAGGTCTAGCGGAGCGGATTCCCGGTGGCCGCGGTCAACTTCACCGAGGCTGCGATCGCGGTGAAGTTAGTGGTGTACGACGACACCGGCGACTGTTCGGCGACAGCGATGTATCCCTGCGGCAGCTCGAACCGCGCATAGTTGTCGTCCACGTTGACCTCTGCCGGTCGCCCGCCCACAGTCGTCGTAGGTTTGAAGGCAGCCGGCACCTTGGAGATGCCGACAGTGAGCTGGGACTGCTGCCGAGCAGGTGGCAGTAGGCCCGGAGCTTCCGGCCCGTTGCCGACGTCGAGATTCAGCATGTACTGCGGCGGCCCGGCGGCAGCTGGATCGGTGCCGAACGGCGTCGAGACGCTCGTGACCTCCAGTTCGGAGCCGATAGCCGCCCGGCTCACCGTGAAGGGCACGGTCACCGGCCGGCCGATGCCGCGGTGCACGCTCTCCGCGATATGCCGTGCCCTGTCCAGTTGCGTGCCCGGACCGGTCATCGTGATCATTCCCCAGCTGTTGGCGGCGTACTGCCAGGCGATCACGATGCTGTACTTGGCCTGGCCGAGCAGGAAGGCCGGTTGCCCGGCGATGTCCTCGATCGGGGTCTTCGCCGCCCAGCCGGATTCGACGCCCGGTTCGAAGCCGGGCGCCAGCATGGTTGCCGCGGCCCAGGAGTCGCCCACCGCCGCTGATGCGGGGAGCATCGTGATCTGCTGCCAGTATCGGCCGGTCCTGTACGCCGAGGGTGTGAAGCCACCCGCGGATCCTGCTTCGAAGGCCTGAGACCAGATGCTGAACGGTTGCACTGTCCCGGGCGCCGGCGCGACGGGCGCTCCGTCGTCACGATCTCGGACCGCATTCAGCAGCAGGGGAGATGTGCATGCGGCGGCGATCAGCGCGACGACTGCCAGCCCACCGACGACGCGGCGCCGGCGTACGGTCCGGCGGCCGTCCTGGACGGCGCGGTCGACGCTGATGCCTTCTGTGCCGACCGGATCGGGTGTCTCGCGCAGTGCCTTCAGCAGGCCGGCGTAGTCCTGGTCTTCGGAGTTCATGACGCTACTTCCTTCCCTGCTGGGGTACTGAGGTCTAGCCGGTCGCCGAGCGACTGCCGCAGTACGGACAAGCCACGCGAGGTCTGACTCTTCACGGTGCCCTCCGAACAGCCGAGGGTGGCGGCGACCTCCGATACCGGCAGGTCGTACAGGAAGCGCAGTACCAGTACCGCGCGCAACTTCGGCGACAGCCGACGGAGTGCCTCCGCGACTACCAGGCGGGTCTCGACCTCGCGTGGCTCGTGGGCCGGCAACTCGGTGAAGTCGTCGGTCAGCCGGACTCTCGACCAGCGCAGCCGTTGGTCGTTCAGGAAGGTGCGAACGACGATCGTCCGGACGTAAGCGTCGATGTTGTCGGCGTTCCGCGCGCGATGCCAGTGCACGTAGAGCTTGGTGATCGCGTTCTGTACGACGTCGTCGGCCCGGTGTGCGTCCTTGCAGAGCGACCCGGCGAGCCGGCGCAGTTCCGGCAGTCGCGCTGTCACGTACTCGACGTACTGTCGCTCGTCCTGTGCCCGCATGAGTCCACCTCCCTGTCCATCATCGGTCTCCCACAGGCCATACCCAGACGCCGCCGACGAGCTGCGCGGGTCCGAGCAGGCTGTCCAGGCAGGTCCTCAGGCCGTCCTGGCCGGTGTCGAGCACCACCGCACCGGCCTTCCAGTAGTCCAGGTCCGCGTGGAGCTGCTGCTCGCTCAGGGCGCATTCGCCGCCGGCCGCAACCTGTCGCAGTGCGGTCGCTGTCGGCCGCGGGTCCGCGCCGTATCCGCCACTGTCTGAAGGGCCACGCGGGCCGACGAAATACCCCTCCGGCAAGGCAAAACCAAATCCGGCAGCGACCTGCCACCCCATCGCGACCGCATTGCCGGGATCAGGCGGAGGAGCCGGTACTACGGATCGCCCGGCCGCGACGTACTGGCGCCAAAGACCGTGAGCGAAGAACGCCGGGGTCTCCGGGCGGTCTTGCGCGATCAGCGGGGTGGGGACGATCGGGAGGAGAGCAGCCGCGAGCACGGCGTACCCGAGGCGGCGGACGGGCCCGGCATCGTCGCCTCTCAGCCGATCGATGCCTAGGGCAAGGAGTGCGCCGATCGCCGGGACGCAGATCAGCGCGAGTCGTGACTCGATCACCGAGTCGTACAGCGGCAGGTGCCGGATGAGCAGCCAAGGGCTGGGCACTCCTGCCGACAACCAGGCGGCGATGATCGTGAGGCCGGCAAGGATCCTGACCGGCCGGCGCCGCCGGAGCGCGATGGTGATGCCTAGGGCAACGATCAGGAGGGGCCAACCGAAGAAGGCGTTCTCCTCGGTGGGATTCATCGACAGCTGTCCGGCTTGCGCAGGATCACCGGCCAACGACCTGCTGGAAAAGGCGGTGAAGGCCGCAGGGTCGTTGGCCGCCGGACCATGGACGAGATGGTGATAGCTCTGCGGACCGACGAACTGCCAGGCCAGCGGGATCGCGGTGACGGCCAGCGCGATCGCAGCTGCCAGGGCGAGCGTCGGGAGATAGCGACGGCAGAAGGCCAAGCCGTCGCGAGGACCGTGGAGCACCCCGAAGATCGCGAGTCCGGTCGCGGCGAGAAGCATGATCTCCTCGCCCAGGAAGACCTGGTAGGCCAGCAGCAGGCCGAGCGTTACCGCCGTACGACGGCCCGGCGGCCGGCGCAGTAGGAGCAGGGGGATCACGGCCAGCACGACGAAGTTGGGATGCGCGTTTGCGTGCGAGATGATCGCCGGCGCGAAGCCGCAGAACGCCGCACCTGCCGCGGCGGCCGTTCGGGAGGCCACGAGCTGCCGCGAGAACAGCCAGTACCAGGCGAAGGCCGAGCCGGCCAGGCCAAGGGTCAGGACGATCGCCCAGGTGAATCCGGCCCCGAGCAGAACCGTGACCGGGATCAGCGGGGCACCGAGGCCGAACATCGCTGTGTTCGCCATCAGGTTCACCCCGAGCGGATGGTTCAGAAGCGTGCTGAACAAGGGATTGTGGCCGCCGAGCACCTGATGCGCGGTGACGGCGAAGAACCATTGCCATTGCTCCTGGTCCTGTCCGCCGTCGACCAGGTAGCGGCCGTTCGGATCCACCCAGAGCCGCCAGAGCAAGACCACTGCGGCCAGTAAGAACCCGGCCCCCACCACCACATCGAGCGTCCTGACCCGAAGGCGTACCAGAGTTTCGACGTTCATCCGGTGACCGTCAGTTCGGTGCGGAGGTGGAGGAGGAGCTCGGCCGGTTGCAGCCGGCGGTGGAAGTGACGGATCCGCGACAGCTCGGCGAGCCCGGCCAGATACCCGAACGGATGCAGCTTCGACCCGGGCTGATCGGACCAGCGCACCGGCACCTCGGCGACTCGCAGCCCGAGCCGGCGGAACAGATGGAGCACCTCGGCGTCCGAACACCAGCCGTCGAGCCGGGCCAACTGGAAGACGAGCCGCGCCTGCGGACCGTCGTACAGCTTGAAGCCGCATTGCGTGTCCTGGATGCCCGGTACGGCGACCAACTGGATCAAGCGGTTCCCGATCCGTCCGCACAACTCGCGCACCGGATGCTGCCGGACCTCCAGCCGCGATTCCGGCAGCGCTCGCGAACCGATCGCGACGCTCGCCCCACGGTCAAGAGCGTCGTGCAGTTTGGGCAACTCCTCGATCGGGGTCGCATTGTCCGCATCGCACATCAGTACCCGAGCGCCCCGGGACGCCAGTATGCCGACTCGCACTGCGTGCCCCTTGCCGCGGTTGACCGGCCAGCGGATCAGCCGGACGCGACTGTCGCCGAGCGCCGCCACCGTCCAGGCGGTCCGGTCGGACGAGCCGTCGTCGACGACCAACACCTCCCAGCTCCGCTGTTCCTGCCGCAGTCGCGCCACCACTGCGCGCAACGTCGCGGGCAACCGCGCTTCTTCGTTGTACGCGGGGATCACGACACTCGTCTGAACGCTCACAACCCACTGACCACCGCGCCGACCGGATGCGTTCTGTGAGCTGGGTCACATAGGATTGCTGAGTGGGAGCCCGGCGGCGGTGGCGGACAAGGCAGCGATGGTTGCCTTGATCAACGGATGGTCGGCGCGGCCGGTCCGGGTCGCGGCGTAGACCCGGCGGGTCGGCGTCGGCGGGGTGAGCGGCCGGAGTACGGCGGTGCCTGGATGCGGCAAGGCGAGTTGGGGGACCAGCGAGACGCCGGCGCCGGCGCCGACCAGGGCCGCGACTGCGCTGAAGTCGTCGGAATGGTGGGCGATCCGGGGCGCGAAACCGGCTTGCTCGCACGCGAGTAGGACGACGTCGCGGATCGGGTTGCCGATCGAGGTCATGATCCAGTCGTCGCCGGCCAGGGTGGCGAGATCGACTGTGTCCTCGGCAGCCGCCGGATGATCAGCGGGGAGCAGAGCGACGAAAGGCTCGGCGTACAAAGGGATTCGGGTCAGCCGGCGCGCATCGGGTGACCCGCGATGCTCCACGGCAACGGCTAGTTCGACCTCGCCGTCGAGGAGCTGGGTGATGCCTTGATGTCCTTCGGTGTCCCGTACGACGAGGCGCAGGCCGGGCGTGGTCTCGCGGAGCTGGGCGAGCGACGGGGCGACCAGGAGGCTGATCGCGGTGGCGAAGGCGGCCACTCTGACCTCGCCGGTGGCGCCCTCGGCGTACAGGCGCATTGCCTCTTCGGCGCGTTCGACGTCGGTGAGGATGGTGTCGGCGTGGCTGAGCAGCAGCCGGCCTGCGGAGGTGATCGCGACCCGGCGGCCGCGGCGCTCGAGGAGCTCCTGGCCGACCTCGGACTCCAGCGCCGCCAGTTGCTGGGAGACGGCCGACGGGGTCAGGTGCAGCACCTCGGCGGCCGCCGTCACGGTGCCGTGATCAGCAAGTGCCCGGAGCACTCGCAATCTTCGGACTTCGATCACGGGGCTCAGCTTGGCACAGGTCCCGGCGGAACCAGCGCGGGCGGCGGGACCGGTCCGCGACGATCGGCGCATCGGCCATCCCCGAGCGGGACTCCCGTGCGACCTTCCTGGCGATGGAGAGGGTGAAGGGATCCATTTTCGGCACTTCCTTTCGACGTCTTCAACGCTAGAAGTGGCGAATTGATACGTCCAATGAAAGTTCTTCGCAGAGTTGATGCGTACAGTGCATGATGTGGAGCTTCGCCAGTTGCGATCATTCGTGGTGGTCGCCGAGGAGATGAACGTCGGCCGCGCCGCGGCCCGGCTGCATCTCACCCAGCCCTCGCTGAGCCGGCAGATCGCGGCGCTCGAACACGATCTCGGCGTCGAACTGTTCGCCCGGGTCAAGCGCCGGTTCGTGCTGACCGCGGCGGGCTCGGTCTTCCTCGCGGACGCGCGGGAGTTGCTGCGGCGGGCCGACGACGCAGTACTCAATGCCCAGCGCACGCAGCGCGGGGAGCTGGGAACGCTGCGATTGCGGTTCGTTCAGTCCGCGACGTTCGAGGCGTTGCCGCGGCTCCTCGGCGCGTTCCGCGAGGCCTATCCGGAGGTGGTGCTGGATCTGGAGGCGATGACGACGCTGCACCAGATCGAGGCGCTGCGGGACGGACGGATCGACGTCGGGCTGTTGCGGCTGCCGACGGCCGAGCCCGGGCTGAACTCGCGGCTCGTGACGGAGGATCCGCTCGTGGTGGCGCTGCCGGCGAAGCATCGGCTGGCGAAACGGCGGCGGATCAGCCTGGCCGAACTGGCCGAGGACGACTTCGTGCTCTACAGCGAGGCGAGCGGGCCGTCGGTGTACGGCCGGATCGTCGGCTACTGCCGCGACGCCGGGTTCGTACCTCGGATCGTGCAGGAGGGCGTCGACGTCCAGACGATCGTGTCGCTGGTCGCCGCCGGGCTCGGGGTGTCGTTGCTGATCGCGCCGACACCACCGATCGACCCGGCGTCCGTCGTCTACTGCAAGTTGTCCGACGACCTGCCGACCTGGTCACTGTCCGTGGCCTGGTCGCCGGACAACTCCTCGCCGGTACTGGAGCGGTTCCTCCAGCTGGGCTGAAATCAGTCGATGGTGTCGGGGTCGCCGCCGACCCGGACTCCGGTCTCGAGGTCGGCAATCGCCGCCATGTCCTCGTTGTCCAGCTTGAAGTCGAACACGTCGATGTTCTCCGCGATCCGGCTCGGCGTCTTCGACTTCGGGATCACCACGTTGCCGAGCTGCAGGTGCCAGCGGATGACCACCTGGGCCGGCGTCTTGCCGTACTTCGCGCCGAGCTCCGCGAGGATCGCGTTGTCGACCAGGGCGCCGGAGGCCAGCGGGCTCCAGGCCTGCGTGACGATGTCGTTCTCCGCGTTGAACGCGCGCAGCTCGTCCTGCGGCAGGGCCGGGTGCAGCTCGATCTGGTTGACCAGCGGGCGCACGTCGGTTTCGTCGAAGAGCCGTTGCAGGGCAGGGATGTGGAAGTTCGAGACGCCGATCGCGCGCACCCGCTTGTCGGCGTACAGCTGCTCGAACGCCTTCCAGGTGTCGACGTACTTGTCCTTCTTCAGCGCCTGCCAGTGGATCAGGTACAGGTCGACGTGGTCCAGGCCGAGGCGCTCGGTGCTCGCGTCGAACGCCTTCAGGGTGGAGTCGTAACCCTGGTCGCTGTTCCACAGCTTGGTGGTGACGAACAGCTCGTCGCGGGGCAGGCCGGCGGCGGCGATCGCGCGGCCGACGCCTGCTTCGTTACCGTAGATCGCGGCCGTGTCGATGTGCCGGTAGCCGACCGCGAGGGCCGACTCGACGACGCCGTCGACGATCTCGTCGGCGATCTGCCAGACCCCCAGGCCCAGCTGCGGGATCTCGACGCCGTTGTCCAGAGTGATGGTGGGGACTGTGCTCATCTGACCATTCCACTGGTACGGGCGCTTCAAGCCCAGTCATCTGACGTGTGACAACAACCTCATCAACTGGCCGTAACCAGTTCGTAGGTCTTCGCATCTGGCTCCAGGAACCGCAGCAACGCGGTGCCTTCGCGCTCAAGTTCGGCTGCTGTTTTCTTCAGCGTGCGCCCGAACGGGGTGAGCGTGAGAGTGGCCACACCGCGCTTCACTTCGGTCGACCAGAGGCCGGCGACGAGACCGTCGACGGTGTAGGTCGACTTCACCCGCAGATTCTTGGTGAAGACGGCCGGGCGGTGTTCGTCGGCGATGATCCGCTCGCGTTTGGCATGAGCGAGGAGGAGATTGTCGAACTCCGGCAGGAACCTGACGGCCGCGGGGGTGTCCGGATCCGGCCGCGGCCCCTCCGGTACGTCGTACAGGGTCTTGCCGGTCTCGTCTTTCAGTTGATCGAGCTCCAGTTTGTCGAAGAGCGCCTTCGCTCCGGGCAGGCCTGACCAGGTCTGGAAGTCGGCCGGTGTCGCTGGTCCGAAGGCGGCGAGATACCGGCGTACCAGCTCCTCCGGTAGTGCGGTAGGCCGCACCTTCTTGCCAAGCCAAGCCTCTGCCGGGGTGAACCGCGCGTTGGCCGGCCAGCCCCAGCGGGTCTCCGTCGGGAACATCACCAACGGGACCATCATCCTGGTCGTGAACCCGAGTGCCCGCTCGTTCACTGCCGGGAACTGCTCCTGCAGCGCATCCCGCACCTCGGTGAACGTCAACGGCTCCTTCGCCAGCAGCTTCTCCGCAGCCGCCACCACCTTGCCGACATCCAGCCCTTCGGCCCGGTCCTTCAGCATCCGCAACCCGGACTCGAGAATCGGCCCGATCGTCGTCCGGAACCGCAGATAATCCTCCGCAGTCACCAGATGCAGCGTCCCCCTGAACAAAGTGGCCCGCACCACCTCCCGGTCAGCAACCGCCTTGTTCAGCTCCTCACCCGCAAACCCCTCCACCCGCGACCACAACCCCACATACGGATGCTTGGCCTCCTGCCCCTGCATCCCCACCAACCGCCCAACAGCCTCAACCACCCCCACCTTTTCCCGCCCCAACAACATCTGCCGAGCCAACGTCGCCCGATTAACCGCCCGATCCGACAGGGTCGTCATGAACACATCATGGCGACTCGCACCGACAGAGTCAGCCGCGTTCGTTCAGTCGCGCCCAGGCGCTGCGACCGCAAGGGCGTTCCGGCGGCACGCATCAGCCAGCCGATCGTCATAGGTGACGACCACATCAGCGTCGATCAGTACGGCTGTCGCGAGATGGATCGCATCGAGGCTACGCAGTACGAGTGGTTCGATCCGGCGGGCAACGCTCACCACCTCGGCCGACATCGATCGCTCGTCGACGCCGGACATCGCATCGTCGATCAACTGCCCTGCCTTGGGCGACTTGGTCCGCGCGAGCACGGCGCGCGAAACCTCCACCCACGCCAGCGAGGATGACGCGAGAAGGTCTGCCTGATCGTAGTGGGCATCGACGAACTCCACCAGCGCGTCGGACTCCTGCTCGTTGATCACGCGCTTGATCAGCGCGCTGCTGTCCAGATAGACGCGCATCAGAAGCGGTCGTCGCGGTCGAGGAGGTCAAGGCTGTCGGTGCCTTCCGGCAGGCGCAGGCGCGGTTTCACCTTGCGGTAGGCCACTCTGGCCGGGCGGACGACCTGTGCCGAGCGCGCGCGATCACGATCGCTGACCGGCGCCTCGTCGTCCACCAGATGAAGGTGCCGGGTGACCGCCTCCCGGAGGATCTCCTGCTGCGACTGGCCGGTGCGCTCGGCCTCAGCCTGCAGCGCCGAAGCCATCTCGGGGGTGAGTCTCAGGTTCACAGCCATGCCATCTACGGTACCACTTTCGGTACCGTAGACGGCACCGGTTAGCTGAGGGCGGTGCGGGCTTCTCTGAAGGCGGCTACTGCGTGTTCTACGTCTTCGGTGGAGTGGGCGGCGGAGAGTTGGGTGCGGATTCTGGCTTTGCCGTGGGGGACGACCGGGTAGGAGAAGCCGATGACGTAGACGCCCAGTTCGAGGAGTTTGTCGGCCAGGCGGCCGGCTTCGGCGGCGTCGCCGATCATGACGGGGGAGATGGGGTGGGTGCCGGGGAGGATGTCGAAGCCGGCTTCGGTCATCTTGGTGCGGAACAACTGAGTGTTCGCGGCGAGCTTGTCGCGGAGGTCGGACGAGGTGCCGATCAGTTCCAGGGCCTTCAGAGAAGCTGCCGTCACCGAGGGGGCGAGGGAGTTGGAGAAGAGGTAGGGGCGGGAGCGTTGGCGGAGGAGTTCGACGATCTCGCGGCGGGCGGAGACGTAGCCGCCGGAGGCGCCGCCGAGGGCCTTGCCGAGGGTGCCGGTGATGATGTCTACGCGGTCCTTGACGCCGAAGAGAGATGGGGTGCCGGCGCCGTCCGGGCCGACGAAGCCGACGGCGTGCGAGTCGTCGACCATCACCAACGCGTCGTACCGGTCGGCCAGGTCGCAGATCTCGTCCAGCGGCGCCAGATAGCCGTCCATCGAGAACACGCCGTCGGTGGCGATCAACCGGTAGCGCGCGTCGGCAGCATCCTTCAGCTGAGCCTCGAGATCCGCCATGTCCCGGTTCTTGTAGCGGTAACGCTTGGCCTTCGAGAGCCGGATGCCGTCGATGATGCTGGCGTGGTTCAGCTCGTCGGAGATGACCGCGTCCTCGGCCCCGAGCAGCGTCTCGAAGAGCCCGCCGTTCGCGTCGAAGCAGGAGCTGTAGAGGATGGTGTCCTCGGCGCCCAGGAAGTTGCTCAAGGCATCTTCCAGGTCCTTGTGAATCTGCTGCGTGCCGCAGATGAACCGCACCGACGCCATCCCGAAACCCCAGCGATCAAGGGCATCCCGCGCCGCTGCGATCACCTCGGGATGATCCGCCAGTCCCAGGTAGTTGTTCGCACAGAAGTTCAACACGTTGCCTGAGGCAACCGAGATCGAGGAGTTCTGCGGCGAGCCGATCACCCGCTCTGACTTGTACAACCCGGCGTCCCGGATCTCGCCGATCGTACCCACCAGGTGCTCGCGCATCTTGCCGAACATCAAACAGTCCCCTCGAAGCTAGCGTTGGTCCAGTCCAGGATCACTTTGCCGCACTGCCCCTGCCGGGCCACGTCGAAGGCGGCCTCGAAGTCGGCGTACCCGAACCGGTGCGTGATCACCGGCGCGAGGTCGAGCCCGCGTTCCAGCATCACCGACATCGAGTACCAGGTCTCGAACATCTCCCGGCCGTAGATGCCCTTGATGGTCAGCATGTTGAGGACGACGGTGCCCCAGTCGATCGCGATCTCGTCGGCGGGCAGCCCGAGCATCGCGATCTTGCCGCCGTGGTTCATGTTCGCCAGCATGTCGCGCAGCGCGGCCGGCTGCCCGGACATCTCCATCCCGACGTCGAAACCCTCGCGCATCCCCAGCGACTGCTGCGCCTCGGCGATGGTCTGCTCGCCGACGTTGACCGCCAGCGTCACGCCGATCTTGCGGGCCAGCTCCAGCCGGAAGTCGGACAGGTCGGTGATCACCACGTTCCGCGCCCCCGCGTGCAGGGCGACCGCGGCAGCCATGATCCCGATCGGACCGGCGCCGGTGACCAGCACATCCTCGCCGACGACCGGGAACGACAGCGCGGTGTGCACAGCGTTGCCGAACGGATCGAAGATCGCGGCCACATCCAGATCGACCGGATCCCGATGCACCCACACATTGAGCGAAGGCAGCGCGACGTACTCCGCAAAAGCTCCAGGCACATGTACGCCGAGCCCGCGCGTCTTGATGCACAGGTGACGACGGCCCGCCCGGCAGTTCCGGCAGCGACCGCAGACCAGGTGGCCCTCGCCGCTGACCAGGTCACCGACCGCGACATCCCGTACGCCGGCGCCGATCTCGACCACCTCGCCGCAGAACTCGTGCCCGGTGACCATCGGCACCGGCACGTTCTTCTGCGCCCACGGGTCCCAGCTCTGGATGTGCAGATCGGTGCCGCAGAGGCCGGTCCGAAGCACCTTGATGAGCACCTCGTCCGCCTCGATCTGCGGCTCCGGGACCTCCTGCAACCACAGTCCCGGCTCGCTCCTGGCCTTGACCAGCGCCTTCACCGACGTACCTCCTCAGACGATTGCCTCCCACATCGTGGTCCTGAGCAACCACCCCCGTCCATCGACACGTCGTACACAGCCTGTGCAGTTCACCTGCACGAACGAGGCGCGGGGCGGGCAGGAGATACTGGGCCGCATGGCACGGGGCGTAGTACGAGGTGTGGGCATCGCCCTGTTGGTGGCCGGGCTGGGTGTGCTCGGCTGGGTCGGCTGGCAGTACTTCGGAACGGGCATCGCCTCGAACCACAAGATGGACCAGGGTGAGCAGGACCTCCGCGATCGCTGGGCCGCCAAAGTTCCTGACAAAGCGGCGAAAACACCCGGTACGGCGGTAGTGCTGCTCCGGATCCCCAAGTTCGGCCAGGACTGGGAGAAGCCGGTCGTCGAGGGTGTCGCCAAGGACGACCTGGCGAAGGGGATCGGGCACTACCCGGACACCCAGCTGCCGGGCGAGCCGGGCAACTTCGCGATCGCCGGCCACCGGGTGACGCACGGCTCGCCGTTCCGCAAGCTGCTCGAGCTGACCAAGGGCGACCAGGTGATCGTCGAGACCGCGGACAGCATCTACACCTACGAGCTGGACGGCTCGCCCAAGGACCTGACGGTGAAACCGAGCGACACCTGGGTCCTCGACCCGGTGCCTGGCAAGCCGGCCGACGTACCGACCGCCTCGATCCTCACCCTCACCACCTGCCAGGACCTCTTCCATTCCCCGGACCGCTCGGTCGCCTTCGCCCACCTCGCCAAGGTCACCAAGAAGGGCTAAGCCGTATGCTCGGCGCTCATGAGCTTCGATCGGGATGCGCTGCTGGAGCAGGTCAAGACCAAGGCGATCGTGCATGGGCGGGTGACGCTGGCCTCGGGCAAGGAGGCTGACTACTACGTTGATCTGCGCCGGATCACGCTGGATGCCGAGGCGGCTCCGCTGATCGGGCCGGCGATGCTGGAGCTGACGGCGGATCTAGAGTACGACGCGGTCGGTGGGCTCACGCTGGGTGCCGACCCGGTCGCGATGTCGATGCTGCACGCGGCGGCTCAGCAGGGACGCAAGCTGGACGCGTTCGTCGTCCGCAAGGCAGAGAAGACGCACGGGTTGCAGCGCCGGATCGAGGGGCCCGACGTCAAGGGCCGCCGGGTGCTCGCGGTCGAGGACACCTCGACGACCGGTGGATCGGTGCTGACTGCGGTCGAGGCGTTGCGCGAGGCCGGCGCCGAGGTCGTCGCGGTCGCGGTGATCGTGGACCGGTCGACCGGGGCCAAGGAGAAGGTGGAGTCCGAAGGCCTGGAGTACCGCACGGTGTTCGGTCTCGAGGAGCTCGGCCTCGACTGATGGAGATCGGCGGCCTGGTTGCCGAAGGAAACTCCCTGATCGGCTGGGACGCCGGCCCGCAGACCCCCACCGAGATCCTCAACCGCCTAGAACTGCTCCAGCAGGTCACCGACAACATCCCGCCCTACGTCTGGCGCGACTACGCAGGCATCGACCCGCGCCGCCGATAGCCTGCGGCGATGGACGGTACGACGCTGCTCTCGCTGCTGGTGATGGCCGTCGCGGGCGTACTCATCTATCGGCGCTGGCAGGCCGGCCAGGTGCGGGCCGGCATGATCGGGGACCTGGCGGCCGGGAAAGGCTGGTCCTACACCGCGAACGAGCCTGGGCTGGTTGGCAAATGGCCCGGTGATCCGTTCGGCAAGGGCGAGGACCAGCAGGCGAGGAACGTTGTGCGCGGGCGCTGGGACGACCGCAAATTCCTTGCCTTCGACTACAGCTATCAACCGTTCGATGCCACCTCCGGCAAGCAGCCCCGGCGATTCGGTGTCATCGCGATGCAGCTACCGGCCGCGCTGCCCTGGCTCGAGGTCGAGCACGAGAACCTCCTCGGTGAACAGCTCAGGAACATCGTCGATGCACGGCCGGACATCCGGTTCGAAAGCGACCTCTTCAACCAGACCTTCCGGGTCACCTCGGACGACGAGCGCTATGCCCGAGCGATCGTCCATCCCCGCCTGATGGAACTCCTGCTGGACCGCGGCGAGATCGGCTGGCGCATCACCGGCGAACACCTCCTGGGCTGGTACACCGGCAGCCACACCCCGTCCGATCTGGAACGCCGGCTCGATTTCCTCGCGCAGATCGCCGGACTCGTCCCGGCGTTCGTTTGGGCAGACTACGGGCGGAGCGACGGGTGAGCTGACTGACCCCGGACCCGGGCGGCGTTAGAGTCGCTGGCAGCATTGCCGACACTCGGGAGCAGGGAATGACGCTTGTCATCATTGTGATCGTCGCGGTCATCGTGATCGTGGGGATCGCGCTGATCATTTCGTACAACCGGTTCGTCAAGCAGCGGAACCTGATCCAGGAGTCCTGGCGGCAGATCGACGTCGAGCTGCACCGCCGGTACGACCTGATCCCGAACCTGGTCGAGACCGTCCGCGCCTTCGCGGCCCACGAGCGGCACGTATTCGAGGAGGTCGCCCGGCTGCGGACCCAGGCGGTGAACGTGCAGGGCGCCTCGCCGGAGCAGCGGGCCGCCGCCGAGGGGCAGCTGTCCGGCGCGCTGCGGCAGATGATGATCTCGGTCGAGGCCTACCCGCAGGTCCAGTCCAACCAGAACTTCCTCAACCTGCAGCGCGAGCTGACCGACACCGAGGACCGGATCGCGGCCGGCCGCCGGTTCTACAACGCGAACGTGGGCGACTACAACACCCGGGTCGAGTCGTTCCCGTCGAACCTGATCGCGGGCGGCTTCAAGTTCGAGAAGGCCGGCTACTTCGAGGTCAGGGACGAGTCGGTCCGCGCGGTCCCGCAGGTCTCGTTCGGCACCATCGGGTCGGTCGCCGGTGAGCAGCCGCCGCCGCAGATGCAGCCGGGCCACCAGTCGTCGGGCCAGATCCAGCCGCAGATGCCGGGACAGGTGGGTGGGCCGCCTGCGGGTCCCCCCGGACCGCAGGACGGCCAACCTCCGTTCACCGGTGGTCAGTAGCTCCCCCGAGACCACCCCAACCGGTGTACTTGTTCCAGGCCCGGGTGCGACGATGGTCATTCGCCACTCCCGGGCCTGCCCTCCCCCCGGTACCGAGGTCAACAGTGCCGGGCCGAGATACATCGCGCGTACATCGCGACGTACATCGCACCGCCGGAACCTTCCCGGCAAGCCCGGCGGGATGCCACCATGGGTCGGTCAGGCGTCGGAGAGGGCAGCCAAGTGGAGAGTCTGAGGTACGAGATCCTCGGGCCTCTGCGTCTCCGCCATGTCAAGGGTCAGCCACTCAAGGCCAGTAAGCCGCGCCAACTGCTTGCCACCCTGCTGCTGCACCCGAACCGGTTCGTCTCCACCGACCTGATCGCCGACGCGCTCTGGGAGGGCAGTCCGCCCCGCTCCGCGACGGCGAACATCCGCACCTACGTCCGGGCCCTGCGCGGCGTCCTGCAGGATGCCGGGCTGTCCGCGCCGATCGACACCTCCGCGGCCGGCTACAGCATCGAGGTCGGCGTCGACGAACTCGATTCCAGCCTGTTCGAGTCCCTGCTCGCCGAGGGCGGTCACCTCCGCGACGCCGGTGAGGGCCGCCAGGCGATGGAGGTGCTGTCCCGTGCCTACGCGCTGTGGCGAGGTCATCCGCTCGAGGACCTGACCGTCTCCGCGGCCTGGGAAGGCTCGATCGCCCGGCTCGAAGCGCAGTACCGGGGGCTCGTCGACGGGCTGCTCGATCTGCGGGTCGAGTACGGCGACGCGACCGGCGCGGCCGTGCTGCTCAGCGACCGCCTCACCGAGGACCCGTACGACGAACAGCTCTGGCGCCGGCTCGTGGACGCACTGGTCGCGGCCGGCCGAACCGGTGAGGCGCGCGCGGCGTACCGGAAGGCCGTGCAGACCCTCGCCGATGAGCTGGCCATCGAGCCGGGTCCGGAGCTCCAGGCCGCCGGGACGCGGGCCGAGAACGGCCGCTCGGCGAACTGGCCCGACCCAGGCATCCCAGCAGCCCGTACGACGAATCGCCCGGCGCCCGGAGATTCGCAGGACGTCGTCCTCGGTCCGATGGCGGCCCCCGTGCTCTCGGAGCCCCAGCGGCCACCGAGCCAGCTGCCGCTCGACCTCTCCGACTTCAGCGGCCGGCGGGAGAAGCTCGAGAAGTTGCGGGACCTGGTCTGTGGACGCGACCCCGTCCGGCCGCCGATCGCGGTCATCTCGGGAGCGCCCGGGACCGGCAAGACGTCGTTGGCCGTTCGGCTCGGACATCTGGTCAGGGACTCGTTTCCGGATGGCCAGATCTACCTGGACATGCGTGGCGCCACCCAGCCCCGGGACGCCGGTGGTGCGTTGACAGACCTGCTGCTCAGCCTGAACATGCCCGACTACGCAGTACCGACCGATCCGGAGCGGCGATCGGCGATGCTGCGGTCCGAGCTGGCCAGCCGCCGGGTGCTGATCGTGCTCGACGACGTCGCATCGGCGAGCCAGGTCGCGCCGCTGATGCCTGGTACCGGTGCTTCCGCGGTGGTCGTCACCAGCCGCAACCGGTTGATGGACCTGGCCGGGGCGGACAGCATGCCGCTGGACACCTTCGACGACAGCGAGGCGTCCGAGCTCTTGCAGCGCGTCGCCGGTGCCGGACGGGTGGACTCCAAGTCATCGGCTGCCGAGGAGATCCTGTCGGCCTGCGGGAACCTGCCGCTGGCGATCCGGATCGTGGCTTCGCGGTTGGCGCAGCGGCCCGATCTGAGCCCGACGGAGCTGGCCAGGCGGTTGCGGGACGAGACGCATCGGCTGGACGAACTGAGCATCGGCGAACTCGCCGTACGGACCAGTGCAGATCTGAGCTACGACTCGCTCAGCTCGGACGAGGCGCGGCTCTACCGGTTGATCGGGCGGTTCGCGGTCGGCGTCTTCTCGGCCCGGGTGCTCGAACCGGTCGCCTCACCTGCTTCGGTACGCCGGAGCCTGGACCGGCTGATCGAGGTGAACCTGGTCCAGATCAGCTCGGTCGACGAGCGCGGTACTGCGCGCTACCGGGTGCACGATCTGCTCCGCCTGCATGCGATCGGCGTCGGCGACGAGGAGCAGAAGAACCAGGCGGTCAAGGATCTCACGACGGTGCTGGATGCCCTTCTGAACAAGGTCAAGCGGGCCGGTGCGGCGTTGCCGGTCGTGTACTTCGGGGTGCTGGACGAGCCGGGTCCGCCGGTGTCGCCCGGTCCTTCGCCGTTCACGGACGCGGACGCGATCGCGTGGTTCGACGCCGACCGGAGCACCTTCGTGCCGGCGATCCGGGCCGCGGCGCAGAACGGGCTGCACGAGTACGCCTGGCGGATCGCGGCGGGCTGGGGTCCCTACCTGGACATGCGGGCCGGTTTCGACGACTGGAACGAGTCGCACCAGGCCGGGCTGGCGAGCGCGATCGAGTGCGGGAACCGGCACGGCGAGGCGATCATGCATCGCAACCTCGGCCAGCTCGCGCTGTACCGCGACGACTGGGAGCCGGCCTGGTTCCACCTGAACGAAGCGGCGGCGCTGTTCGCCGAGGTCGGCGACCGGATGGGAATCGGGGTCAGCGCCGTCGGGCTGGGGACCTGGTTGCGCGAACGCGGCCGCCCGGAGGAAGCACTGGCGCAGTACGAAGGGGCCTTCGATGCCTTCGTCGAGGTGAAGGACGCGAACGGCGAGGCGGTGGCCCGGACGGCGGCCGCGTCGATCCTGCGGACTCGCAACGACCTCAGCAAGGCGGGAGGGTATCTGGCCGAGGCGTTCCTGATCGGCGTACGACGGGGAGATGTGCACCGGGTCGCCAAGGTCCGCCGGGGGATCGCGGCGCTCCGGGCGGACCAGGGGAACCCGGCGCAGGCGGTCCGGCAGCTGCAGGCGTCGCTGGCGATCTTCGACGGTCTTGGTGACGATCATTGCGGGGCGCATACGCGGGCCGAGTTGGGGAACGCGCTGATCGCGGTCGGTGACGGTGCGGCCGCGCGCCGGATGCTGCTGGACGCGATGGAGATCGGCACCCGGCTGGGAGATCGCAGTGTCGAGGGTGCTGCGGCTTTGCATCTCGGTGGGCTGCACGCGAGTACGGGCAACGAGGACTTCGCCCGCCGCTACCTCACCCGAGCAGCCCGGGCCTGGCAGCAGGTGGGCAACGACGCCAAGGTAGCGGCCGCCCGCCAAGCACTGGCCGCCCTGACCCCCACCACCCAAGCCGCCAGCTGATTCAAACTCCAACGCCCTGCAGGAATGTATCGGCCGTGTATGCGGGCTTGTGAGGATTCTGCATGCCACGGCAGAGGCCGGCGGATGGGGGAGCACGGCCATGGGGGAGATCGCGGTGGAGCGCAGGACTGTGGAGTGGGTCTCGAACCCACGCGATCCGGAGTCCGCGCTGAGTTGGCAACTGGAACGGGTGGGGTCGGCGGCCTGGCAGGACTGGTCGCTGAAGTTCCAGCGAATGGCGTTCGGATATGCGCAGGACAGCGGCTGGCACGACCCGGCCGACGCTCTGCGCTGGCTCGACCATCACGCCCTGCTGCATGAAGGGGCTGTGCCACGGGGGGCACTGGTCTGGTACCAGGCGGCGGACCGGGTCCGGGTGGCTTGTTCACTCGGGTCCGGTCAGGTGGTCGGCCCGTTGCCGACCGGCCAGGTAGGCGTAGCGGAGCTGAGTGAGCTCAGCACCGACTACGTCTGGTCAGATGCGCACTTCCCCTTCGCCCACTGAGTTGCGCTTGCGGCGCCGGGCCAGCAGGTACTCGACGAGCATCGGGATCAGCGAGACCAGCACGAGCAGGATCAGCGCCGACTCGAGGTGGTCGTGGATGAACTTGACCTTGCCGAGCGCGTGTCCGAGCAGGGTGATCCCGGTGGCCCAGAGCACCGCGCCGATACCGGTCCAGAGGAAGAACTTCTTCGGGTCCATCCGGCCCGCGCCGGCCACGATCGTGATGAAGGTGCGCACGATCGGCACGAATCGGGCCAGCACCAGCGCCCGCGGCCCGTACCGCTCGAAGAACTCGTGTGTCTGCTCGATGTACTTCGGTTTCAGGAACTTCGCGTCCGGATTCCTGAACAACGACGTGCCGAGCCCGCGGCCGATGTAGTAGCCGGACACGTTGCCGAGGAACGCGGCGACGGTGAGGATCACGCAGGCGAGCCAGAGCGGCACGTCGATCGCGCCGCGGGCGATGAACAGCCCGACCGCGAACAACAGCGAGTCACCGGGCAGGATCGGGAACAGCAGGCCGCACTCGATGAAGACGACCGCGGCCGTGCCCCACAGTGACCAGTCACCCAGCCAGTTCAGCAGGTATTCCGGGTCCATCCAGTTGGGCATCAGCATCGCGACCTGTAAGAGCACGGGCACAGGGTAGCGTCCCGACCCATGCAGGAAGCCAATCGCGACAATGCCCCTGACCTGATCGGTGCGGATCTGGTGCCCGCCCCGGAGGTCGGGGTCGGCCCGTGGCAGGGCGATCTTCCGGACGATCCACGCTTCGATCCCGAGCTGCTCGCGGCGGGCGATCGGCGCAACGTGGTGGACAAATACCGGTACTGGCGGCTCGAGGCGATCGTCGAGGACCTCGACCAGCACCGGCACCCGTTCCACGTCGCGATCGAGAACTGGCAGCACGATCTGAACATCGGCTCCGTCGTCCGGACTGCGAACGCCTTCCTCGCCGAGGAGGTGCACATCGTCGGCAACCGGAAGTGGAACCGCCGCGGCGCGATGGTGACGGACCGCTACCAGCACGTCCGCCACCATCCTGAATTGGCCGGCCTCGCGGGGTACGCCGAGGAGCGGTCGCTGCCCGTGATCGGCATCGACAACCTCCCCGGCTCGGTCCCGCTGGAGACCTACGACCTGCCGGCGGGGTGCATCCTGCTCTTCGGTCAAGAGGGTCCCGGCCTCACCGAGGAAGCCCACAAGATCTGCACCGATGTCCTGTCGATCGCCCAGTTCGGCTCCACCCGCTCCATCAACGCCAGCGCGGCAGCGGCCATCGCGATGCACGCCTGGATCCGCCGCCACACCTACGGCCAGTTGGTTCAGTAGGCCTCGAGCTTCATTTGGTAGCTCCGGGTGAGGTGGGTTTGGAGGGTTGGGCGACCGGACGGGGTGTGAAGAGGCCGGCGGAGGCGTCGAGCAGGGACTGATCGACCTGCCGCTGCCAGCGAGGGCTGGTGACGGCGGTCTGTAGTTGCTGGAGGCTCAGCGGTGGGCGGGTCGGGGAGGTGTTCGGGTTCTCCGACTCGCGGTTCTCCGCGAGCAGCGTGACGACGAGGCCGTCGGCGCGGACCAGATTCGCCTGCAAGTGCTTGAAGTTGCCGGTGCTTCCGTTCGACTGATTCTCGACGAGTTGCAGCTTGGAGCCATCGGCAAGCTTGATGATCCGGCAGCTGAGGTCGGCGCCCGGCGGACAGGCCATGCGATCCGCCTTGGACAGCAGGCGCACCTGGACCATCGCCGTACTGCCGCCGTCGGTGTAGTCGAGGTCGGCATAGACGCCGTCCGGTGTGCCGATGCCCTCGAAACCGCCTCGGGCGTTGGCTGCTTTTCGGGCGTCAGGCAACAGTTCGCGCAGGATCGCGGCCGCGGCCTGTGGCGTGATGGCGCCGTTCTGCCGTATGCCGGTGCTCGCTGCCGGGGCGACCCCATCGGCTCCCGGGCCGCCCGGCGAAACGGCGTACGCGAAAGCACCACCCAGTACGGCGATGGCTGCCGCGCCGGCGAAGAGCTGGGTCAGCCGGCGCCGGCGTACCAGCTTGTTGCCATAGGCAACGCTTTCGGCAAGGAGTGGGCCGAGATCGACGGGAGTGTCGTCCACCTCGGCGTGCAACCGGTCACTGAGTTCGGTTTCGAAGCTCATCAGGGGTCCGTCCAGTTCTGGGCTCATGGCCCGGTCAACTCGCTGATTTCGGTGCCGAGCCGGGCGCGCAGCCGGAGCAGCGCCCGCTGGCTGCGGGTCCGGACCATGCCGGAGCTGATGCCGAGGATCGTGGCGGTGTCCTCGACGCTGTGGTCCTCCCAGTACCGCAGGACGACGATCGCCCGGTCGCGGGCCGACAACTCGGCCAGCGCGGTGAACAGGGTCAGCCGCAACGCGGTGTCCTCGCCGTACCGGCCGCCGTCCGGTACGTCGGCGGTCGGTCGCTCCAGCCTCGTCCTGCGCTGGGAGGCGACATAGGTGCGAATCATCACCGTGCGGCTGTAGGCGACCGGGTTGTCCGCCCGGCTGACCTTGGACCAGGAGGCGTAGAGCTTGCCGAGGGTGGTCTGGGTCAGGTCCTCGGCCGCATGCCGGTCACCGGCCAGCAGATACGCCATCCGGAACAGCTGCGTACCGCGTGCGGTGGCGAATTCGCCGAACTCCTCGAGGTCTGCACTCACGATCACCCTTCCGTCGCCGAACCGCTGTCGAGGGGTAAGAGCACCCCGGGCCGGATCTTGTTGCACCCGGCCCGGAGAAAGTTGTCCGGTCAGCGGCCGTAACCCCGCGGTGGGGACGTGCGTTGGACCAGCGAGGCACGAAGGAGGGGAGTCCTTCGAACTGTGAGGCAGTTGAGGCACATTCCGCTATGGGGGTAGTCCGTGAGTTCGAATCTGCATGTCCGCCGTGCTTCGGAAACCGAGGAGATCCCGCAGATCGCGTTCGCGCGCCCGGCCTCCGTCGAGCACCTGGAAGAGATCTGGGGCGCCCTCGCGCACGAGGTCGCCACCGTCCAAGCCATCTCCGTCGCCGCGGCCGAGGCCCGCACCGACGAATCGAGAGTCGCGTACCTGAAGCTCCTCGAGGCGGAAACGGCTGAGATGGTTGCTTTGGTCGAGGAGGTGCGCCCCGGCTTTCTGGGAGCCGCCAGCTGACTAAGGTGGAGCTGCCTGACTAGGGTGGTGCTGTCGGGAGGAGCAGCGATGCCGCAGTGGGCTGATCACGCGATCTGGTGGCAGGTGTATCCGTTGGGGTTCGTCGGGGCCGAGAACGTGGCCCCGCCCGGACGGCGGATCGTGCATCGGCTGCAGCGGTTGGAGAACTGGCTGGACTACGCGATCGAGCTGGGCTGCTCGGGTCTGCTGCTCGGTCCGGTGTTCGAGTCGGAGACGCACGGCTACGACACGGTCGACCATTTCCACATCGACCCGCGGCTCGGCGACTACACCGACTTCGACCGGCTCGTGGAAGCAGCCAAGGCTCGCGGCTTGCGGATTGTGCTGGACGGCGTCTTCAACCATGTCGCCCCGTCGTTCCACGCGAAGCCGGAGTGGTTCCGGCGGCATCCGGACGGGACGCAGGTCTATTTCGAAGGACACGAGCATCTCCTGGTGCTGAATCACCAGGAGCCCGAGGTCCGCGAGTACGTCGTGGACGTGATGTGCCACTGGCTGGAACGCGGCATCGACGGCTGGCGGCTGGACGCGGCGTACGCGGTGGCACCGGAGTTCTGGGCCGGTGTGCTCGCCCAGGTGCGGGACCGGTTCCCCGAGGCCTGGTTCTTCGGCGAGGTGATCCACGGCGACTACGCCGGCTATGCCGCGACGAGCACGCTCGACTCGATCACGCAGTACGAGCTGTGGAAGGCGATCTGGAGTTCGCTGAACGACGGCAACTTCTTCGAGCTGGCCTATGCGCTGGAGCGGCATCAGGCGGCGGTCGACCCGATGGTGCCGCAGACGTTCGTCGGCAACCACGACGTGACCCGGATCGCCACCAAACTCGACGACGACCGGCATCTCGGGCACGCGCTCGCGATCCTGTTCGGCGTCGCCGGCATCCCGAGCATCTATGCGGGCGACGAGCAGGCGATGACCGGGCTCAAGGAGGATCGGGCCGGCGGCGACGACCTGATCCGGCCCGAGTTCCCGGAGAAGCCTGACGAGCAGGGCGACTGGGCGACGTACCGGCTGCATCAGCGGCTGATCGGCGTACGGCGTCGCAATGCGTGGCTGACACGGTCGCAGACCAAGGTCGCCCACTTGAAGAACAAGGCGCTCGCACTGCGTTCCGGTGACGCGCGTGGTCAGCTACTGCTTCTCCTGAACGTTGGCGACGAGGCCTACCACTTCCCGGTCGAAGTGGCAGGCCTCGTCATCGCTGCTCAGCCAGAGGGCTCACCGCTGCCGGAGGAGCCGTTGCTAATCCCTCCGCACAGCTGGCGAGTCCTAACGTCGCCCTAGCAGTCCTTCGAAGGCTGCTGTCAGCGCAGTAGTTGGATCTGCTTCGACACTGTGAGCCCGGTAGGCGACATGAGCATCAGGCCGTACTACGAGGCAGCCGGTGTCCGTGATCTCGCGCAACCGGGCCCAGTCGCCGTACAGGTCTTCCAGCTCGTGCCCGGGGCCGATCACGAACGGGTCGATCTGGAGGCCGAGCTTCTCGGAGACAGCTTCGGCCGCCTTGACCCAGGCATCGCCGCCGATGCCGGTGAGCAAGGTGAACCGGCCCTTGCCGACGACATCGAGTGTGCTCACGGTGTCGGTCCCACGAGTCAGCCAGCAATGCGGGATGCGCGCACCCGGCCAGGTCGTTGGGTGGTAGTAGAGCTCAGGATCCCTGTCGTACAAGGGCTCCGGCGTACCATCCGGGATCACTGCTGCTGACTTGTAGCGTTGCCCGAGCTCCACGCCGTGCGCGTTGAACTCGTAGTCCTTGAGCTTGATCGCTTCGCGGAGTTCCTCACGCTGTGCGGCGCCCTCGGCGCTGTCGTCCTTGCGCGACTCGATCGTCCGTCCCTCCGGTGCGTCCGGTGTCATTCCGAGCGCCCTGAAGATTTGACCGAACTGGGTCCGGCTCTTGTTCGCCCGCTCCACGATCTGCTGCGCGATCGGTGCACGCTCGGCGTTGTAGGTGTCCAGCAGTGCCGGTGAAGCCTGCCCCTTGAGCACCAGCGAGAGCTTCCAGGCGAGGTTGTATGCGTCCTGGATCGAGGTGTTCGAGCCGAGCCCGTTGCTCGGCGGGTGCCGGTGGATCGCGTCGCCCATACAGAACACCCGGCCGACCGACGTCTGCTCGGCGTACATGTGATTGACGCTCCAGACCGAGGTGCCCTTGAGCTTCACGTCGATCGTGTCGTCGCCGACCAGGTTGTGTACGATCTCGGTCGCCATCGCCTCGTCGACCACCGGTGCGGGCTGATTGATGTCGTAGCCCCAGACGATCAACCATTCGTTCCACGGCCGGACCATCCGGACCAGGCCGGCCCCGATCCCGCCGATCTGCGCGCCCGGCTGGAGCACCCAGTAGAGAACGCTCGGCCGGTGCGCGACGTACTTCGACAGGTCCGCCTCGAAGACGATGTTCATCGAGCCCTCGATGTCCATCGAACCTGCCATCGGCAACCCGATGTCCTGGGCCACCTTGCTCCGGCCACCGTCCGCGCCGATCAGGTACTTCGCGCGGATCTCGTACTCCGAACCGCTCAGCCGGTCCCGCACTTTCGCGGTGACCCCGTCGGCGTCCTGCTCCAGCGACAGGTACTCCGTATCGAAGCGGACCCGCGCGCCGCGGCTGGCCGCAGTACTGACCAGGATCGGTTCGAACAGGGTCTGCGGAAGATCGCAGGGCAGGGTCGGAGAAGCCTCGGTGTAGTCGGCCAGTCGTTGCGGATGCGTGCCCCAGGTGCGGATCCGGCCGATCTCCTCGCCGGCCAGGCTGGTGCAGAAGGCGGTCTGGCCCATCAACTCGTGCGACGTGCCCTTGCCGGTGATCTCGTCCTCGATGCCCATGTCGCGCATCAGCTCGACCGTGCGCTGGTTGGTGATGTGGGCGCGCGGGGTGTTCGCGGTCCAGCGATAACGCGTCAGTACGACGTTGTCGACGCCGTAGCTGGACAGGAACAGCGAGGCGGCGCCACCCGCCGGGCCACTGCCGATGATCAGGACATCGGTCTCGAATCCTTCGGTCATAGTGCGCGGGTCTCCTCGGTGGTGGCGAGCACCAGGTCGTACTGGACTGTGCTGAACGGCTGGTCGAGCTCACGGCCGTCCGGGGCGGTCCCGGCCGGATGCTCGGTGAACTCGGCGATCAGCGAGTCCTTCACGCCGAAGACGGCGTCGTCGTGCAGATGCTCGTCACCGGCCGCGAAGACGTGCGTGATGAGCCGGGAGAAGCCGGGTGCGGTGACCATGAAGTGGATGTGTGCCGGCCGCATCGGCCCGCGGCCGCCGGCCCGGAGCAGCTCGCCGACCGGTCCGTCGTCGGGGATCGGATAGGCCACCGGGCGAACCGCCCAGAACGCGTAGTTGCCCTCGGCATCGGTCGTCAGATGGCCGCGGTTCTGTGGTCCGTCGGTGTCCTTCTGTACGTCGTAGAAGCCGTCCTCGTCCGCCTGCCAGGTCTCGACCAACGCGCCGGCGATCGGCTGACCCTTGGTGTCCAGGACCCGCCCTGTCACCAGGCAGGGCTGTCCGGGAGCACCGTTGGACAGGTCGCCGCCGAGTTCGATCTCCGGCGAACCCTCGACGAAGAACGGCCCGAAAACGGTCGACTCGGTGACACCTGGTGGCGTCCGGTTGGCGAGTCCGACGGTCAGCATGGAGAGCCCGAGTACGTCGGACAGCAGGACGAACTCCTGTCGGGTGCCGGTCGACATGTGCCCTGTTCTGGTCAGGAAGTCGATGCCCTTGAACCACTCCTCCTCAGTCAGGTCGACCTCGCGGGCGAACGCGTGCAGGTGCCGGACCAGCGCACCCAGCACGGTCTTCGTTCGCTCGTCCTTGCTGCCGTCGAAACTCGCCACCACCGCGTCGGTGAGGGTTTGTCCACCAAGATCCATCCGTTCGCTCCTCATGCCTCGATCACCATCGCGATGCCTTGGCCGACACCGATGCAAAGGGTCGCCAGGCCGTAGCCGCCACCGCGCCGGCGTAACTCGTGCGCGAGCGTGGTCAGAATCCTGGTTCCGGAGCTGCCCAGGGGATGCCCGAGAGCGATCGCTCCGCCGTTCACGTTCACCTTGGCGCGGTCCAGCTCGGGCCATTCGCCCAAGCAGGCCAGGCTTTGCGCCGCATACGCCTCGTTCAGCTCGACCAGCTTCAGGTCGTCCCAGTCGATACCGGCTTTGGCGAGCGCCTTGCGTGACGCCTCGACCGGGCCGATTCCGAAGTACTGGGGATCGACCCCGTGCACCGCCCGGCTGACGATGCGCGCCAACGGGGTGATGCCGAGCTCCCGCGCGGTCGCTTCATCAGCCATCAGTACGGCGGAGGCTCCGTCGTTCAGGGTCGACGAGTTGCCGGCTGTGACCGTGCCGCCTTCTTTGAAGGCCGGCTTGAGCTTTGCCATCACCTCGGGCGTGCTGCCGTCGCGGATCGACTCGTCTCTTTGTAGTGGAGAGGTTGGTGGGAGGACGGGTGCGAGGTGCTCCCAGGGAACGACCTCGCCGTCGAACTTGCCGGCTGCCCAGGCCTTGCCGGCCTTCTCGTGGCTCTCCAATGCGAAGAGGTCCTGTTCCTCGCGACCGATGTGGTAGCGCTCGGCCAGCAGTTCGGTGGACTCGCCGAGGGAGATCGTCCACTCCCTCGGCATCCGCGGATTGATCATCCGCCAGCCGAGCGACGTCGATGCCGCGGTCAGATTGCCGTGCGGGAAGGCTTTGTCGGGTTTGGGGAGCACCCAGGGGGCCCGGCTCATCGACTCGACGCCGCCTGCGATCAGCAGGTCGGCATCACCGGTCTCGATGGCGCGGGCTGCCTGGATCGCGGCTTCCAAGCCGGATCCGCAGAGCCGGTTCACCGTAGTACCGGGAACGCTGGTCGGGAAGCCGGCCAGCAGGGCTGCCATCCGGGCGACATCGCGGTTCTCCTCGCCGGCGCCGTTCGCGTTGCCGAGGTAGACGTCTTCGATCAGGGCCGGGTCGAGGCCGGGGTGGCGGACGAGAAGTTCCCGGATGGTGACGGCCGCCAGATCGTCAGGCCGGCCGCCGGACAGGGCGCCGCCGAGCTTGCCGACCGGGGTCCGTACTGCGTCCAGCAGGAAGGCAGATCTCATCGTGCTGTTCCTTCGTTGGTTGGCCTGGTGCCGGCCCAGGCGGCGAGGAGGATGTCCGTGATGACCTGGGGGTCTTCCTCGCGATGGGCGGCGGCGAACTTCTTGGCTGCGTCCTGGGCCTGGTCTTCGGTCAGACCAAGCGCTTTGAGGCTGGTCGGCACGTGGGCCTGGTCGAACAGGTCGAACAGGCCGGTTGCCAGGTCGTCGGTGCCGAGGGTCTTTTCGAGGTCCTGCTTGGCTCTGCCGGTCGCCTTGTGGCGGGTGACTTGCGGCAGGACAGCGGCGTGGGTCTCGGCATGCGGGAGGTTGTAGGTCCCGCCGAGGAGATGGCAGAGCTTGTGGTGGATACCGGTGCCCGCACTTGCCAACGCGGAGCCGGCGAGCGACGCGCCGTACAGAAGGTTGCTGCGGGCATCCAAATCTTGAGGATCTTTGATTGCTGCTGTGAGACCCTCTTTGAGGGCTCGGACGCCTTCTACCGCGGTGATATCGGTGATCGGGTCGGCTTTGTTCGTCCAGGTGGCTTCGACGCAATGGGCGATCGCGTTGGCGACGCTGGCGGCGGTGGTCGCGATCGGCAGCTTGCGGCTCAGCAGTGGGTCGTAGACGACCGTCTTGGGCAGTACTGCGAGGTCGGTGCCGGTGGTCTTGTCGCGGTCAGACGTCTGGCCCCATACCGGGGTCATCTCCGAACCCGCGTACGTGGTCGGGACTGCGATGATCGGCAGGCCCGAGGTGAGCGCGATCGCCTTCGCCAGGCCGATCGCCGAGCCGCCGCCGATCGCGATGATCGCCGCCGCACCGACCTCCCTCGCCTTCTCCCGGGCTGCTTCTGCCCGCTCGACCGGCACATGTTGCTTCACGCCGTCGATCCGGCCTGCGAACCGGTCGCCCAACGCGATCTGCAGCAGATCCGCTGCCTCTCGCACCGAACTCGTCGCAATCAGCAGCACCTTTCCAATCCCGAGTAGGTCCACCTCCTCGGGAACCTGATCCAGCGCGCCTGGTCCGAGGACGATCCGGCTCGGCAGTCGGACATGGGCGAACGGCTCAGGCATCTGCGGGCTCCCGGTTGCGAAGCTGCTGGAGGGCCTTTAGTTCGGTCTCCGTCGGCGGGGGTACGTTCTTGATGCTGGCGGCAACCTTCAGCTCCCACCCGGTGGCCGCCTTCGCCGCCTCGACGGTGACGCCTTCATGCAGGCGGGTGAGTGTCAGCTCGTTGGTCTCCGGGTCCGGCTCGAGCACCCCGTGATCGGTGATCACCAGAGTCGGCCCGGCACCGGGTGCGTGGCGTTCGCGGCCGGTGGGGCCGTAGCCGACCGAGGAGACGAAGTCGACGTGTTCGACGAACGTTCGCGGCGACTGCTTCACGATGACGATCACCCGCCCTGCAGCGGCAGCGATCTCGGGCGCCCCGCCCGCGCCGGGCAGCCGGGTCTTCGGTTCGGCGTGGTCGCCGATCACCGTCGTGTTGATGTTGCCGAACTTGTCGATCTGCGCGGCCCCGAGGAACCCGACATCGATCCGTCCCGCGCCGACCCAGAAGTTGAACATCTCCGGCACCGACACCACGGCGACGGCGGTCGCCGCGAGATCGTCGTCGCCGATCGACAACGGCAGCCGCTTCGGCTTCGCATCGATCGCGCCTGATTCGTAGACGAGCCGGCAGTTCGGAGCATGGGTCCGTCGCGCCAGGTTCGCGGCCAGGTTGGGCGGCCCCACCCCGACCAGGCACACGTCCCCGTTCTTCAGCTCCCGAGCCGCGGCGACATTCATCATGTCGGCGCTCGTCCACTCAGGCATGCGTGCTCTCCTTGGCAAGTCCGTTCTCGGCAGCCCAGGACAGAAAAGCCTCGCGATCGCGCGAAATCTTGTCCCACTCCAGATAGAAGTCGTTGTCGCGAACCGAGTAGCCGGCCGCGTACGAAGGCCAAGCACCGTTCGGTACGACGCTCACTGCGGCCAGCACCCAGTTCGGCAGAATCACCGCGCCGGTGTGCTCGGGAAACTCGTCGGCCACCTCTTCGACGGTGACAATCGCCCGTTTCGCAGCCAGCACGGCCTCGCGCTGCACACCGGTGATTCCCCAGAGCATCACGTTGCCGTCACGGTCCGCCAGCTGCGCATGGATCACGGTCACGTCCGGGTTCACCGCCCGTACTGCGGCCAGCTCCTCACCAGTGAACGGACAGGTGACGCTGGAGATGATGTCGCTCTGCTTCTCGAGATCCGTGCCGCGGTAGCCACGCAGTACTGCGAAAGGCAGGCGTGCTGCACCGGCGCTGTAGGCATTGGCGAGCCCTGCATGGCTGTGCTCATGTACTGCGAGCCGGTGCGGCCAGTGGTTCTCCACTGCGTCACGTAGCCGATGGAGCGAGCCGACGCCTGGGTTGCCGCCGTAGGAGAACACCAGCTCGTCCGCGACGCCCAGACCGATCAGCTGGTCGTACACGAGATCCGGTGTCATCCGCACCAGCGTCAAATGCCGCCGCCCTTGCCGAGCGATCTCGTGCGCCGCAGCGAACGGAATCAGATGAGTAAAGCCCTCGAGCGCGACGGTGTCCCCGTCGTGCACATGCTCAGCAATGGCATCAGCCAACGGAACTGTCATCACTGGACCCGGCTCCTGTCTCGACTACTCGCGCCACCCATGAGCTCGGCGACCTCCACTCACCCCCCGAGCGAAGCGAGGGTGGTACGGTGTTCTTCCGTTTTCGCTCAGCGAAAAGTTTTTCTTTCAACGAAAAGAGATTAGCTGATGCCTGGTGAGGCGTCTACAGGCACGTTCTTGCAAGGCCTGGAGCGTGGACTGGCTGTGATCCGCGCGTTCTCCGCGGAAGCGCCATCGCTGACTTTGAGCGAGGTTGCCCGGGAGGTGGGCATCACGCCGGCTACTGCGCGGCGGATTCTGCTGACGCTTGAAGAGCTCGGCTACGTGCGGAGCGATGGGCGACGGTTTTCGCTCACACCGCGAGTGCTGGCGCTGGGCTGGGCTTACCTGTCCTCGCTGGATCTCGGCGACATCGCCGGACCGTTCATGGAGGAGCTGAGCCTGAAGACCCGGGAGTCCTGCTCGATAGCGACTCTGGATCTGCCTGACATCGTCTACGTCGCCCGGGTACCGACTAGCCGGATCATGACGGTCGCGCTGGGCGTGGGGGCGCGCCTCCCGGCGTACGCAACCTCGATGGGGCGGGTGTTGCTTGCAGGGCTGCCTGCTGACGAGTTGGAGGCGTACCTCTCGACGCTAGAGGCGGAGGCTCTGACCGATCACACGGTGACATCGGCTGATGGGCTGCGGGATGCAGTCGAACGTGCAGGCGTCGACGGGTATGCGCTGGTGGATCAGGAGCTGGAGCTGGGTTTGCGGTCGATCGCAGTACCGATCAGAGATTCCCGTGGTCGCGCGGTGGCTGCACTGAACGTCTCGGCCCACGCGTCACGAACTTCAAAGGCTGCCTTGCGTTCCGACGTACTGGGTCCTTTGCAGGAGTGCGCGGAAAGCATCGGTACTGCGTTGCGCCGCCGCGGCCGGATCTGACCGCGGCGTCGCGCTGCGGGTTTGCTGGTGCTCAGCCGAGGCCGATCTGGGCGAAGAAGGTCTGGTTATCCCAGAACAGGTACTCCTCGTCCATGGTGTTGCGCTTGTTCCAGATGCCGACGGTTGCCATCGGTAGTACGTAGGACTTGCCGGTCGGCTGGATCCAGCCGCCCTTGCCGTCCGGCATCGGCTTGGTGAAGGTGCCGAGCATCTCGCCGGTGACGGCGGTCAGCTGGCCGTTCGCGAGCCGGAACTTGTGCTGCACGATCCGGGTGTCGGGCGCCCAGACGAACAGCGCGGCCAGGTCGGCGATGTGCTTGTCGATGCCGTCGGTGTAGTGCCCGTCGGGCCAGTGCACCCGGATGTTGCGGGCATGGCTCTCGCCCAGGCGATCCCACTTCGCGTGACTGAAGACGTCGAAGTCCAACTCGTCAAAGATCTCCAAGTGCTTCCGCTCAACATGCGAGAGCCCCGTCGGGAAACCAGCCTGCTGCCCGTGGTGCTCGGCTGTGCTCGGGGCGGCGTAGGCAAGGTCGGTGCCGCCCGCCACCGCGGCGAGGGCGAGGGCGCCGAAGCCGGCGGCGCTGCTGTTTCGGATCAGGGAACGTCGGTCGATCATCGGGGCATCCTTCGCTCGGACTGCAGTAGTTACTAGAAGATACTGCTAACTCCTAGATACTACAATCCTCAAGTAACTGGTTTCCGGCGGAGGTAAGCTGGTGCCATGGAGAGCGAGGTCGAGTACGACGTCTTCGGCGTCGCCTGCCCCTCGCGGCCGGTGCTGGAGGACGTGACCGGGCGGTGGGGCGCTCTCGCGCTCGGCGCGCTCGCGGACGGCCCGATGCGCTTCAACGAGCTCCGCCGACGGGTCGAAGGCGTCAGCCAGAAGATGCTGGCCCAGTCCCTGCAGGCGCTCGAACGCGACGGCCTGGTGAACCGGGAGGTCCAGTCGACCTTCCCTCTGAAAGTCGAATACAGCCTCACTCCCACCGGCCAGGTCCTAGCCGGCAAGCTCCTCGACCTGATCGGCTACCTCACCGGCACCATGCCCAGCATCCTCGAAGCCCAGCAGGCCTACGACAAGTCCCACGCGAACGCGTGAAACGCGAAAGTCCCCGCTGCCAGAGCAGCGGGGACCTGTCGTCAGGGATTGTCAGTCGGTTTGGGTGACCTTGCGGAGGCCTCGGGGGGCGTCGGGGTCGAGGCCTAGCTTGCGGGCGAGGGCTTCGATGGCGCGTTGGGCGGGGATGACCAGGGCCAGCGGGGCCAGGGTCTCGGGGAGGTCGGGGCCGGGGAGGTTCACGTCGCAGCGGGAGGCGAAGGTGGCGTCGCCGCCGATGCCGAGGATCTTGCTGCCCTTCTCGCGGACGATCGCGGCCAGCTCGGTCATCCCGGGGAGCGCGGGTCCGTCGGCGGCGGCGACCAGGATGGTCACCAGGTCCGCGTCGACGACAGCGATCGGGCCATGCTTGAGGTCGGCGTACGAGAGTCCGCGGACCGGCTGCAAGCAGGTCTCCTCGAGCTTCAGGGCGACCTCCAGCGTCGTACCGAAGGTGAGGCCGCGGCCGCTGGACAGTACGTCGTGCGCACCCGCGAGCAGATCGGCGGCGGCCTCGACCGAACCTTCGAGCATCTTCGCGGCGGCGTCCGGAACCCGCGCGATGTCGGCGTCGAGGGTGCCCGGCTTCTGCGCCAGCGCGTCGACGGCGACGGTGATCGCGGCCAGCTGCGTGGTGTAGGTCTTGGTGGCCGGTACGGCGAGCTCCTGACCGGCCTTGGTGATCAGCGCGACGTCGGCCACGGAGGCCAACGGGCTGTCGCCGTGGTTGGTGATGCCGACGATCGCGGCGCCGTTGCGCTTGGCCCATTCGGCGGTGTCGACGATCTCCTGGGTCGCGCCGGACTGGCTGACCGCCACGACCAGCGAGTTGGAGAGGTCGAGGTTGGCGCCGTACAGGGTGGCCACCGACGGCGCGGCCAGCGAGGCCTGCCGGCCGGCGTGGATCTCGGTCAGGTAGCGCCCGTAGACGCCCGCGTTGTCGGACGAACCCCGGGCCACGAAGATCACGTGCCGGCGCCCCGCGGCCAGCCGGGTCACGTCGTGGCGCAGTGGCAGCAGAGCCTCGAACGTCGCGGCGAGGGCCGCGGGCTGTTCGGCGATCTCACGCGCCATCTGGGTTGCAGGGGCGGGGTCGGGCGTTGACACCACAACGATCACTGGTCCTATCTGGTCTTAACAGGTATGATGCGCACGATAGCAGTGAGCGGCCTGCCGGGGCACCCCCGTGCGGCCGCCCAGGTCTGGAGGATCGAGATTCGATGGTGGCTACCAAGCGGGCCCAGGTCCGATCGGTGCTCGAACGGCTGATCGACGTCGAGCTGCACCCGGGTGATCCCATCCCGTCCGAACGCGCACTGGTGGACAAGCTGAACGTCTCCCGGGTCACCGTCCGGCAGGCGATCAGCGACCTGGTCGAGTCCGGCGCGCTGGAACGCGTGCACGGCAAGGGCACCTTCGTCACCGGCCCGCAGGTCGACTCGCAGCTGCACCTCACCTCGTTCTCCCGCGAGATGCGGGCCCGCGGGCTCGAGCCGGGCACCGTCGTGCTGTCGGCGACCGAGATCGAGGCCTCCGACGAGACGGCCAAGGGACTCCGGGTGCCGAAGGGCACCAAGGTGATCCGGGTCGAGCGGCTGCGCACCGCGGACGCCTCGCCGATGGCCTACGAGATCGGCTACTACCCGTCCGCGCTCTTCCCCGGCCTGCTCGGCCGCGAGCTCGGCACCCTGTACGACGTCTTCGCGAGCGAGTACGACGTCGTGGTCACCTCCGGCGAACAGACCGTCCGGGCGGACAACGCCGACGGTCATGTCGCCCGCGTCCTCGGCGTGGCCAGGCGGGCACCCCTGCTGGTCCTCGAGCGCACCACCTTCGCCGGCCGCAAGGTCGTCGAATTGTCCTGGTCGGCCTACCGGGCGGACCGTTATCGCCTGCACATGGCGCTGACCCCGCGTGGTCCGCGGACCGGCTCCGCGTAACCAACTGGACCGATCCTGTCATCAACTGGTCTGTTCGACAGCTGTTCGCTCCCCGGCTACCTGGCCGGCCCGGCAAGGAGCCCGGCGCGTACGACGACGTACGCGACGGTGATACTGGAGCTCAACCCACATGAACTTTGCTGTGAGGAGTACCGCGAGACATGCCTATTGCCACCCCTGAGGTCTACGCCGAGATGCTGGACAAGGCCAAGCAGAACAGCTTCGCCTACCCGGCCATCAACGTCAGCTCGTCGCAGACGCTGACCGCCGCCATCCGCGGATTCGCCGAGGCGGGCTCGGACGGCATCGTCCAGGTCTCCACCGGCGGCGCTGAGTACCTGTCCGGCTCGACCGTCAAGGACATGGTCACCGGTTCGGTCGCGCTGGCGGCGTACGCGCACGAGGTCGCGAAGAACTACAACGTGAACATCGCGCTGCACACCGACCACTGCCCCAAGGACAAGCTGGACGGCTTCGTCCGGCCGCTGCTGGAGATCTCCGCCGAGCGGGTCGCCCGCGGCGAGAACCCGCTGTTCCAGTCGCACATGTGGGACGGTTCCGCGGTGCCGCTGACCGAGAACCTCGAGATCGCCAAGGAGCTGCTGGCCAAGGCCGCGGCGGCCAGGATCGTGCTGGAGATCGAGGTGGGCGTCGTCGGCGGTGAGGAGGACGGCGTCGCCAACGAGATCAACGAGAAGCTGTACACCACCGTCGAGGACGGCCTGGCCACGGTCGAGGCGCTCGGCACCGGTGAGCACGGCCGCTACCTGACCGCGCTGACCTTCGGCAACGTGCACGGCGTCTACAAGCCGGGCTCGGTCAAGCTGCGGCCGGAGATCCTGAAGGAGATCCAGGACCAGGTCGGCGCCAAGGTCGGCAAGGAGCGTCCGTTCGACCTCGTCTTCCACGGCGGTTCGGGCTCGACCCTGGAAGAGATCCGGGCCGCGGTCGACCACGGTGTGATCAAGATGAACGTGGACACCGACACGCAGTACGCGTTCACCCGGCCGGTCGCCGCGCACATGTTCACCAACTACGACGGCGTCCTGAAGATCGACGGCGAGGTCGGCAACAAGAAGGCGTACGACCCGCGCGCCTGGGGCAAGGCCGCCGAACAGGGCATGGCCAACCGCGTGGCCGAGGCCTGCGAAAACCTCCGCTCCACCGGCACCTCCCTCCTTTCCTGACCCACGCACTCCCGAGAGAGCCCGTCACCGTTTGGTGGCGGGCTTTCTTGCCTTCAGGCGGGGTGGACCCAGGGGGACTTGAGGGTGCGGGCGATCTCGGTGGTGAGGGTGACTGCTCGGGTGGCTAGTGGGGAGAGGGTGCCCTGCCAGAGGAGGTGGATCTCGCGGCGGGGGAGCTGTGGGTGGAGTGGATGGAGCCTCAGTTCGTCAGGCTCCGCAGAACCGGTACGCCGGTCGCCTGCTGCATGACCGCGTTCTCGGCGGCGCCGCTGCGGCTGGAGCCCGCTGACCTCGGCGCCGGTCGCCGTGAGCGGTTGGCCGATGGCGAGCGCCGGCAGGATTGCGCAACCTAGGCCGGCCCGGACCATAGAGACGACGCCTTGGTTGTCGGCCGTCCGGAAGATGACCCGAGGGCTGATTCCGTGCTGGGCAAGGAACTCCTCGACTCTGCCCTGGTCGCAGATGGGCGGCAGCGCGACGATCGGCAGACCGTCGATCTCGGCGAGCTCGACCGGACCTTCGGGGAACCGGCCGGGCGGCGCGAGCAGGAGGTGGTCGTCCTCGACGACGAGCAGACCGTCCACCCCGGGCGGTGGGGCCGCATCGAAGAACGCCAGATCCAGGCCTTCGAGCGGTGGCTTCGGAGTCTCGTCCTCGAACAGCCGTACGTCGCAGTCGGGGTGCTCCTCGCGCAACTGCCGGACCAACCCAGGCAACAGGACATTGGTGACCGTCTGGAAGGTGCCGATGTCGATCCGGCCGTCACCCGCATGGAACCGCTCGATGACCTGATCGGCTTGCTCCGAACGCCGGTTGAGTTCGCGGGCTTGCTGGAGCACCACCCGCCCGAGCGGGGTGAGGGAGACCCGACGCGGCCCACGCGGCCGATCGAAGACGCGCCCGCCGACCGTGCTCTCGAGAGCGGCGATCTGTTGGCTGAGCGTGGACTGCGTGTAGTCGAGGCGAGCCGCAGCTCCGGCGAACGTGCCCTCGTCGACGACGGCTTCCAAAGCGCGCAACAACCGCAGTTCCAGCATGTTGGTCATCGTATGTGCCGATCATTGTCATTGAAAATGATCGCTTTTCATGATCCGCCCCGTTTTCTACTGTCGAGGCCATGAAACCGCTCAAGTCTGCTCTCTGGATTCCCTTGTTCGACGAACTGGCCGACGCCCGGGTGGTCGCCGGGCTGGCCGCGAGCGCCGAGGAAGCGGGGTGGGACGGGCTGTTCGTCTGGGACCACGTGCGCTGGCAGCATCCGATTCGCGCGGTCGCCGATCCGTGGGTCGCTCTCACCGCCGCCGCGATGGCTTCGGAGACCTTGCGCGTCGGACCGATGGTGACGCCGCTGGCTCGCCGTCGGCCGCAGGTGCTCGCCCGGCAGACCGCGACCCTCGACGTACTGAGTGGTGGACGGCTGACTCTCGGAGTCGGGCTGGGCAGCGATCGGCACGGGCAGGAGTTCACCAAGTTCGGTGAGGAGCTCGACGATCGCAAGCGGGCCGAGTTGATGGACGAATCGCTCGGCATCCTGCAGGCGGCGTGGTCGGGTGAGCCTGTCCGGCACGAGGGTCCGAACTACACGGTCGACGATGTCCAGTTCCTGCCCAGGCCGGCGCAGGACGCCGGGATCCCGATCTGGGTCGCCGGCTACCCGGGAAAGGTCCGCCCGCGTCGCCGCGCCGCCCGCTACGACGGGTTCTTCCCGGTCAACCTCACCCACCCGGACCAGGTCGCCGAGTCGGTCGAAGGCGTCAACGAGTTCCGCACCGACCTCACCACCCCGTACGACTTCGTGGTCGCAGTACCCCCAGGCACCGACCCAGCTCCCTTCGCCACCGCAGGCGCCACCTGGTGCCTCACCGACTTCGACCCCGACACCATCCGCCACGCCGAAGTCCAAGCAATAGTTGCTGAGGGCCCCTTCCGCTAGCGGGCGCAAGTGATCAGGGTGACTGTGACACCGCTTCCTGCTTAAGTTTGTGAGATGTCTCTGCGACGGTTGTTCTCCTCCGGTCTGGTGTTGGTTTTGTTGTGGGGTGAATACGAACACTGGCGAGCGTCTCATCGGGGGTTGGGCTCGGGGGATGAGGCGGGGCCGGAAGCTGTTGTGGTGTTGGGGTTTCGGAATGGTGGTGGGCGGGCGAATGGGGTGAACCGGTGGCGGGTTCGGGCTGGGCTGCGGTCTCAGCAGACCGAACTGGGGCCGAGTCGGTTGGTGTTGTGTGGGGGTGCATTGGGCGGACCGGTTTCTGAGGCTGAGTTGATGGCGAGCTATGCGACGGAAGAGCTTGGCTACGAAGGGGAACTCACGCTGGAAACGACCAGCCGCAGCACCTGGGAGAACGTTCGGAATGTGATCCCGCTGATCGAGGACGCGGCGCGGATCAAGGTGGTCTCGCACTCCCTGCATGCCGAAAAGGCGCGCGTCTATCTCCAACAACTTCGCCCCGACCTCGCCACCCGCTTGGTCCGCGGCGAGGACTACCGCTTCGGTGAATGGCTCCTCGCCAAACCACTCCTCGCAGTCCTCGGCAGACGAAACCTCCGCCACGCAGTACGTACTAGCTAGGGAGGTCTTCTTCGGGGGTGGCGGTGGATCGATGAGGTAGGCGCCTTCGGGGGTGACGGCGGCGGGTGGGGTCGAAGGGGCGGATGCCGGTTCGGCGGGTGGCTCGGGTGAAGGTGGTGTGGATGCGGTCCACCACCTCCGCGGGGTTGTCGAGGTCGGGCCAGGAGATCCAGCAGTATTCGAGTGGCTCTGGCTGGGTTCCGTCGTCGGCGGGACCGTAGAGGTCGGCCGGTGAGTCGGCAGGGGTCGCATGGTCGGGCACCTCTTCGGGGTCGTCGTCGGATTGCCAGCAGGGGAAGGGAAAACGGGTCTCGAACTCGACTACGGTGCGTTCGTCGGGGAACCACAGTGCAGAGCTGTCCCAGCTGAGCTCGTCGGCCGGTGGTGGATGGGACGAAGGCGACGGCAGGCCGGCTTCGGACAGGATCAGCCGCAGCCGCGACTCCGCGACCGAGGCCGACTCCGTCCCGGCCAGCGACAGCACCCGGTGCGCTCGCTCGGCACCCTGGGGCAGCTGGTTCACCGCCCGCTTCAGCGCAGCCGGAGTTGCCAACCCGGAGTACAGGGCGGCCTCGGCCAGGGCGACGCTCGGGGCGAGTTCGGCGACGCTGGCGACCTCCGCGACGGCTCGGGCGGGCGAGGCCATTCGCAACTTGTTCCAGGTCAGGACGCCTGGTCCGACCGGGTCGCGGACATGCCGGTGGACGCCGCCGGCATGGCGTCCTGGCCGGCCGTCCCGGGCAGTGACGTGGACCCGGCCGAGGTCGAGTCCCCAGGTCGGCAGGGCATGCAGCGCCGCGGCGGACTGGTGGCTCGCGGCCAGCCCGCTCTCGCCGTACCGGAGGAGTCGGTAGACCCGGCGGAGGTGCACCATCCGCTCGTCCACGAGGGTGAGCTCTTGATAGGGCGCGTAGGTGTCGCGGCGGATCCGGCGCCAGTTGCCGGTGTCCAGGTAGGAGTCGATGTCCGGGTCGGGGTAGCCACACGCACGCGCATCGGCACGGGTGAACACCCCGCCGCGGATGAGGGTCATCACGCTGAGTTGTGGGTTCACACCCTAGAAGATGCTGCGTTCGCCGCCGATCGCGGCGACTACTTCAAAGCTGTGGAAAAGAGGGCATGAAAAAAGCCCGTCATGTCTGTATGACGAGCTCGGCGCGGGTCGGTACCCAAGGTTGCCAGAGGAGCGGCATGTTGGCCTCGGACGGGGTCCGGTTGCCTTTGCGCTCGTTGCACGAGGCATGGGCGGCCACCGCGTTCAGCCATTCGGTCCGGCCGCCCCTGGATCTGGGTTGGACATGATCCATGGTGTCGGCGTTGTCCAGGCCGCAGTAGGCACAGCGGAACTTGTCCCGCCGGAGTACGCCGTGCTTGCTGTACTTCATCCGGCCGGCCGCGTAGCGCCAGTGGGTGACCACATACCGGACCAGGCGGAGCACCCGGGGGACGGGGAAGGGGCCGATGGTTCGCTCGCCGTGCGCCTCTTCGACCACCGCGACCTCGCGGACCAGCATCCGGATGGCATGCTGGATCGACACGGTGTGCAGCGGCTCATATGACGCGTTCAGGACGATGACACTCATCCGATGCCTCCTTCCGGCCGTAGCTGGGAACCACGGCGGTCTCGACGCAGGGTCTCAAGCATCCGTGGCCGTCCGGTGAACGGTCAACGGATTTCGCCAGACGGTCACGTGCCGGAACGGCTGCGGCATCGGCGAAGATGTGCCTATGGAATTGAACAATCTGCTCTCAGGTCCTCCCGAGACACTACTCCCCGTCGACCCGGCCGCGGCGGAACTCGCCGCCGGGGCCGCTGCGGTGGACCTCGCCGCCAAGTACCCGACCTCCTCGCTCGCCTGGTCGGTGCTCGCCGAGGCCGCGTTCGAGGACGGCCGCACCATCGAGGCGTACGCCTACGCGCGGACCGGTTACCACCGTGGCCTGGACGCGCTCCGGCGCAACGGCTGGAAGGGCCACGGCCCGGTTCCGTGGGAGCACGAGCCGAACCGCGGCTTCCTCCGCTGTCTGGCAGTGCTCGGCAAGGCCGCCGCTGTCATCGACGAGAAGGACGAGGCCGAGCGCTGCGCCACCTTCCTGCGCGACTCGTCCCCCACGGCCGCAGACGTCCTGAGCTGAAAGCAGTTGTGACGGCTGGTGCCGACGGACGATGATCCGTCGGTGACCAGCCCCAACTCGCAGTACGGATATCGCGTCGGCTTCGACTGGGGTCCGGTCGGCGCGGCCGAGGTTCGTGGTGACCTGGTCGCTGTGGTGGACGTTCTGTCGTTCACCACAGCTGTCACAGTCGCCGTGGACAACGGCATCGAAGTCCTGCCCTATCGCTGGCGGGACGAGTCGGCCGCAGACTTCGCCAAGCAGCACAACGCGGCACTGGCCGTTGGTAGAGGCCAAGCCGGTGCCGACGGCATCAGCCTGTCGCCGGCGACCATCCGGCGAGCACAGAACATCAAGCGGCTCGTACTGCCGTCGCCCAACGGCTCGACCATCTCCCAGCAACTCCAAGAGAGCGGATCGACGGTACTGGCCGTCTCGCTGCGCAACGCGGCCGCTGCTGCGAGCTACGTAGCCACCCAGCTAACAGCCGACCAGACGGTAGTCGCCATTGCTGCCGGTGAGAGATGGAAGGACGGCTCGCTGCGTCCCGCGGTGGAAGACCTGTGGGGCGCCGGCGCGTTCCTGGCCGCATTGGCCGACAGCGGCATCGGTCCCTTGTCTCCAGAGGCGAGGGCGGCCGCAGCGGCGTACAGGGATGTCGCCGACGAGCTGCCCGAGCTGCTTCAGAACAGCGCGGGTGGACGCGAGCTCACGGCGTACGGATTCGCAGAGGACGTCGCGATTGCGGCTGAGGTGGGCACGAGTCAGGCAGTGCCGGTACTACGGGGTGGCGTGTTCCGCGTAGACTGAGGGCATCACCAGAATCTAGAAGTACTGCCCGGTGATAGAGCCGGTAGGCGGCGTGCGTCCCCGCTTCCTACCGAAAATGGACGGTTGTAGGCGGCAACGACGGACCGGATGGACTGGACGCCCACGGTCAGGTCACCGCCCCGCCGGGCAGCGGAAGGTACTACCGTGCCGGTTCTCTCCGGACGGATCCGCACGCCCGAAAGGCAGCAGAGCGGCTACAGCGCGGCTCTGCGAACGCCTGGAGCGTGGAAGTTCTATCTAGCCGCTGCACCCGCTCGCATCGGCATCGCCATGACCGGCCTGGGCATCGTCTGGCTGGTCCACGGATCAACAGGCTCGTACGCCGCGGCAGGGACCGTGACTGGCGGGTTCGCCGTTGCGGAAGCGATCGGTGGACCGCAGGTCGCCAGACTGATCGACAGGTACGGACAGAGCCGCATGCTGCCGATCACCCTGTCGCTGCACGCATCCGCTGTCGCTCTACTCATCACCCTGACCCTCTCCATCTCACCCCTGTGGATGCTGGTCCTGGCCGGAGTACTTGCCGGGGGATCCCTACCCCAAGTAGGCGCCCAAACAGCCGCCCGCTGGTCCCACGCCCTCCGAGGCAGTCCAGTCATCTCATCGGCCTTCGCCCTTGAATCACTCGGCACCGGCATGGCTTTCCTGGTCGGCCCAGCGTTGATCGGGACTGTGAGCGCTCTGGTGTCCCCGGTGGCAGGCTCTGGGTTGGCCACGAGCTTGGTGCTGGGCGGGGGCTTCACGCTCGCCGCACAACGCAGTACTGCGCCACCGTCGGCGGCAGCTGGTTCGCAGGAGGGCTCAAATCGCCTGCTACGCAAGGGCTTCCTTGCGCTGGTCGGTACCAACGTCGGGGTCGGCTTGTTCTTCGGCAGCATGCAGGTGTCGGTGACGGCCTTCGCTGTCGGCAGAGGCTCTGCATTACTGGCAGGGCCGCTCTACAGCATCACCAGCCTGATCAGCCTGGCCGCGGGAATCGCCTACGGAGCCAGACGTTGGCGACTCCAGGCAAGAGTTCAGTTCGTCGCAGCGATGGCTGTGCTGGCCGTTACCTGCGTGCCCTTGCTGGTTGTGGATTCGCCGCTGGCATTGGCTCTTGCACTGACTTTGCCGGGTCTTGCGCTTGCGCCGATCCAGGTCCTCTCGTCAGTGCTCGCCGAGTCGGAGGTAGAGCCCGCCGTACTGACTCAAGCCTTCACCTGGCTGAACTCCGGCAGCGCGGCCGGGATAGCTCTCGGTGCTGCTATCGCTGGGCGGGCGGTGGATGCTCACGGGCCTCATCAAGGTTTCGCGCTGGCTCTAGCTGCCACTCTGTTGGCTACAGCTCTGGCAGTAGTGGTTGCCAGGACTCACCGGTAGGAGGATTGGCGTTCGGCTTGGGCTCTGGCTGCGTAGTCGGCGGGGGTCAGACCGATCTGTTCTTTGAACTCGTGGGAGAAGTGGGCCTGGTCGAAGTAACCGAGGGCGACGGCCAGGTCTGCTAGTTCGGCGGTTTGGCCGCCGGCGAGGAGGTCGGCGCCGTCGTGCAGCCGGTAGCGGCGGAGAACCCACTTCGGGCCGACGCCGACGTAGCGGCGGAACAGGCGCTGGAGTTTGCGGATCGGGAGGTTGAAGCGTTCGGTGACCTGGTCGACGCGGGTCAGTGTGCGGTCCTCGCTCATCGCGGCGATGACGGTCCGGACCAGCTCGTACTGCGGGTCGGCGGCGACCAGGTGGTCGGAGAGGAACGCCTCGAAGACCGCACGCCGTCGTACGTCGGAATCCTCCGCGAAGATCAGGTCCGCCAGCCGGTCGGCGTCGGCGAACACGTCGCGCAGCGGCCAGACCTCGTCGCGGAACGAACCCACGTCGAGGCCGGTCACCGCCCCGAACCCGCCGGCCCAGAACTTCACCCCGAAGCACCGGCCACGACCGGTCAGCTCGCGCTCCCACTTGCGGGTGCAGACCCCGTTCACGAACGCGCCGCCCGGCTGCTCGAAGGTGACGTTCACGCTCGGGTAGGGCAGGATCTCGGCCAGATACGGCTCGCGGAGATCCCACTCGACCATCCAGTACCACTCGACGAACCGGTCGATCCCCGGTCCGGCGGCGAGCCGGTTCAGGCTGCGGTGCCGGGCCTGCTCGCGGGGATGCAGGATCCCCTTCTCGCTGTTGACAGACAGTTCGCTGTCGGTCGGTTCACTTGGCACACGGCAAACCTATGACAGCCCGCCGACAATCCGGCGAAGACGGCGGTGCGATGATCGGCCGGTGAAGATTCTCTCGATCCAGTCCGCGGTCGCTTATGGTCACGTGGGCAATTCGGCGGCCGTCTTCCCGCTCCAGCGGATCGGTGTCGAGGTGCTGCCGGTGTACACGGTGAACTTCTCGAACCACACCGGGTACGGCGCCTGGCGTGGGCCGATGATCAGCCCGGACGACGTCCGCGAGGTTCTCCTCGGCATCGAGGACCGCGGCGTCCTTCCGCAGATCGACGTGGTTCTTTCCGGCTACCAGGGTGGCGAGGGGATCGCCGACGTGATCCTGGAGACGGTGAAGCGGGTGAAGGCGGCAAATCCCGCGGCGGTGTACTCCTGCGACCCGGTGATGGGGAACGCGAAGTCCGGCTGCTTCGTCGCGCCGGCCATCCCGGTGCTGCTGCGCGACCGGGTGGTGCCGGCCGCCGACATCATCACCCCGAACCAATTCGAGCTGGGCTTCCTGACCAACACCGAGCCGGACACTTTGGAGTCCACACTCAAGTCGGTGGAGCTGGTCCGCGCGACCGGGCCGCGCACGGTGCTCGTCACCAGCGTCGAGCGCCCCGACCGCGAGGACGGCACGATCGAGATGCTCGCCGTCGATGACAGCGGTGCGTGGCTAGTGCAGACGCCGCACATCCCGATGAAGGCGAACGGTTCGGGCGACGTGACCGCCGCGCTCTTCACGGCGCACTACCGGCGTACGGGCGATCTCGCGGACGCTCTCGCCCGGACGACCTCGAGCGTTTTCGACCTGCTCACCCGCACGCACGAGTCGGGCGAGCGCGAGTTGCAGCTTGTCGAGTCCCAGGACGCGTATGCCGATCCGCGGATGCAGTTCAAGCCCCAGCGCGTCGTCTGACCAGGGCTGTCGCGTTCTTACAAGACCCGGCGAGGGCCGGTCGCGAAGACTGACAGCCATGACGACGAACCAGGTGAACCCGATCCCCGACGGCTACCACTCCCTCACGCCGTACCTCGCGGTCAGCGACGGTCCGAAGGCCATCGAGTTCTATCAGCAGGTCTTCGGGGCCGAGGTGATCAGCAGGCAGGACATGCCGGACGGCCGGGTCGGCCAGGCGGAACTGAAGTTCGGGAACTCGATGCTGCAACTGAGCGACGAGATGCCGCAGCTCGGGCTGCGGGCTCCGAACGGCGAGTGGGTGCACTCGTCGCTCGTGCACTACACGCCGGATGTGGACGCGACCTTCGCCCGGGCGATCGAGGCCGGGGCGCGCCAGGTCGAGCCGGTCCAGACGTTCATGACCGGTGACCGGTTCGGCACCGTGATCGACCCGTTCGGTCACCGCTGGGCGATCATGACGAAGGTCGAGGACGTCTCCCGCGAAGAGGCCGACCGGCGGATCAAGGAGTGGCTGGCCACCAACCCGGAGGGCCTGGAGTAATTCCCTTTGAGGCAAAGCCGGTCAGGGTCCGGTACGCCGTCAGTATTCTCGTCCGCAGGCCCGTGACCGCGGTGGTCCGGGCAGCGGTTCGGGGGAATCATGATCACTGACTGGTCCAGGTCGGACGTGGCCGACAGCTACGAGACCTACGACCCGATCCGGGAGCGGACGCTGGCCCACCCGGTGATGTTCGAGCAGCTCCGGCTGGCCGAACCGGGGGTCCGGACCGTGCTGGACTACGGCTGCGGGACCGGCCGGACGGCGATCCGGATGGTTCGCGAGCACGGGATGTCGGTGATCGCGGCCGACCCGTCGCCGGGGATGCTGAAGGTCGCCGAGGAACGCCGGCTGCATCCGAAGATCTCGTACCAGATGATCGGCGACGACGGCCGGGTCGACGTCTCGGAGAACTCCGTCGACGCGGCGATCTCCTGCTTCCTCTACGTCTGGATCCCCGAGGTGGAACGGGTCCGGACGATTCTCGCCGAGATCCACCGGACGCTGCGGCCGGGAGCCCGGTACGCGATGCTCGAGCTCCATCCGGACGGGCCGGCGCCGATGATGATCAGCGAGGCGCGCTGGCCGAAGGAGGCGCAGCACGGGTTCCTGCGGTCGGCCGGCTTCGGGAACATCCGCTGCTTCGAGCCGACCGAAGCGGCCGGCGCCAACCCGCCGTACGCGATCTATCTGGCCGAGAAATAGGGCCTGGACGCAGGTCAGCGGCCCGCCGGAACCGTCCCCTGCGGCAGTTTCGGCGGGCCGCTGACTAAGAGTGTGCACGTGATCACGGAAAACTGCAAGCCGTCGTGACGAATTGCGTGCTTCGTGACCCCACACTGTCACGTGTCGCCCGTCACGTCTGCCTTCGGCGTGGTAATACGCAGTTCCGGTAGACTCCTGTCGCAAGAGCCTGGAAGCCTCACCGAGTGAACTCTCGATGAACGCGTCCGGGCTTCACCGTTTTCTCAAGCGGCCAAGAGATCAGCGGCCAAGAGGAGGGCTGAGATGCCCGCAATCGTGCTCGTCGGCGCCCAGTGGGGCGATGAGGGCAAAGGCAAGGCGACCGACCTGCTCGGCAACACCGGAGCCGAGATCGACTACGTGGTGAAGTTCAACGGCGGCAACAACGCCGGCCACACGGTGGTGATCGGCACCGAGAAGTACGCGCTGCACCTGCTGCCGAGCGGGATCTTGACCCCCGGGGTGATCCCGGTGATCGGCAACGGGGTGGTAGTCGACCTCAGCGTGCTGTTCGAGGAGCTGGATGCCCTCGAGGCCCGCGGCGTCGACACCAGCCGGCTGGTGGTGAGTGCCAGCGCGCACTTGATCCCGCCGTACAACCGGACGTTGGACAAGGTGGCCGAGCGGTTCCTCGGCAGCCGCAAGATCGGCACCACCGGGCGCGGCATCGGCCCGACGTACGCGGACAAGATGAACCGGATCGGCATCCGGGTGCAGGACCTGTACGACGAGAAGATCCTCGAGCAGAAGGTCACCGGCGCGCTGGAGCAGAAGAACCAGCTGCTGGTGAAGGTCTACAACCGCCGCGCGGTCGAGATCGCCGAGGTGATGGAGGAACTGCTCGGGTACGCCGAACGTCTGCGCCCGATGGTCGCGGACACACCGCTGCTGCTCGGCCGGGCACTGGACGCGGGCAAGACCGTCTTGATGGAGGCCGGCCAGGCGACGCTGCTCGACGTCGACCACGGCACCTACCCGTTCGTCACCTCGTCGAACGCGATCTCGGCCGGCGCGTGCACCGGGTCCGGCATCCCGCCGACCCGGATCGACCGGGTGATGGCCGTCATCAAGGCGTACACCACCCGGGTCGGCGAGGGTCCGTTCCCGACCGAGCTGCTGGACGCGGACGGTGAATGGCTGCGTCAGCAGGGCTTCGAGTTCGGGACGACGACCGGTCGGCCGCGGCGTTGCGGCTGGTACGACGCGGTGATCGCCCGGTACGCCGCGCGGGTGAACGGGGTGAGCGACTTCGTGCTGACCAAGCTGGACACGTTGACCGGCCGCGACAAGATCCCGGTCTGCGTCGCGTACGACGTGAACGGGGTCCGGCACGACGAGATGCCGATGACGCAGACCGACTTCCACCACGCGACGCCTGTTTACGAGGAGTTCGACGGCTGGGACGAGGACATCACCGGCTGCCGGACCTTCGAGGACCTGCCGAAGAACGCGCAGACCTACGTCAAGGCGGTCGAGGCGATCAGTGGCGCCCCGATCTCCGCGGTCGGGGTCGGCCCGGAGCGTTCTCAGATGGTGATTCTCGACAACCGGATCTGATGCTGCACACCACCTCCGGGGTTTCCCGGGGGTGGTGTCAGTTGTGGCCGATATAGGGGATGTCGCGGATCAGCGGATAGCCGCGGACGTCGGTGAGTGCCGAGACCGACGGGACGTGGATGGTTTCGCGAGCCCAGGTCGAACCGGAGCCGTTGGAGGCTCCGATGAAGGCGGCTACAGCGCCGACCAGCAGGAGTACGGCGACCAGCAGGCTGAGCCAGGCCGGCCGGATCGCCGAGCGGAGACCGACCTTGGCTCCGCGCCGCAGGGAGCTGCCGCCGGGACCCCACCAGAGGGCGATGAGGCCGGCGACGCCGCCGGTACCGAAGCCGATCGCGGACAGCGGCTCCCAGTCCAGTCCTCGCGCGCTGGCGGCCATCGCTGTCACGCTGCCACCGACGATGAAGCCCACGATCACCGGCAGGATCAGGCAGAACAAGGTGGTCATCGATGCTGCCAGCAGGTGGACCGGGCTGGCGGCGATGGCGATGACGCCGTCTGACTTGCCCTTGCCGCCGCGCACCTGGCGGCGGCGCATCAGGGCCGTGCTGGCACGGTCGACGGTTCTGGCGAACGCGACGAGCAGTGCGGTGACAACCAGGCCGAGCATCGGGTAGAGCGCCATCAGGCCGGCCAGGGCCAGCATCAGCGACACCAGCAGGAAAGAGCGAGCTGCTTGCTGGTTCGCTGGCGCAGCGGCGTCGCTGGGAGGTTTTGCCGAAGCTACTGGCTGGCCTTGGTACGGCGCAGGCCGGTACGTCGGTTGCGGCTGTGGCTGAGGTTGGTAGAACGGCTGCGGGTAGGCAGGCTGGTACGGCAGGGGCATCGCTGCTGGAGCAGCGGCGTTCGGAGCCGGGCTGTAGTTGGCAGGGTGCACCGGAGCAGCAGCTGCCTTCGCCTTGTGCTGGGCAGCTACGTCTCGGACCTTGTCGCGCAGTGGGGCGAAGGCGGACAACGGTGGAATGACCGCCGGCACCAGGTTGGCGACCTCGGCTGGGTCGTGGCCGGCGACAGCAGTGGCGTCTGCCGGCATCACCCGGGTCATCAACGCGGTAGGTGGGTTGACCTGAGCGGTTTCCTGGGAGTCCGGCGTGCTTGCGGGATCGGGGATCAGTGCGTCCCGGCCCTCGGCGTACCGGTTGAGGCCGGTCATGATCTCGAGCTGGGTCGGGCGGTCCCGGCGATCCGGTGAGAGTGCTGCGGCGAGCAGCGGCTTCAGGCGCGGGTCGAGGCCTTCCAGGTCGGCCTTGCCGGTGTGTACGCGATGCAGCACGACCTCGAACGGTCCCTTGCCGAACGGGCGCCGGCCAGTGGCGGCGTACGCGACAGTGGCGGCCCAGCCCCACCAGTCAGCGGACTCGGAGACCATCTCGCCTTCGATCAGCTCCGGTGCGAGGTAGCCCGGCGTACCGATCACCAGGCCGGTCTGGGTGAGCCGGAGGTCATCGGCGGCCTGGGCGATACCGAAGTCGATCATCACCGGCTTGCCGTTGAGCATCATCACGTTGCCCGGCTTCAGGTCGCGGTGGATCACACCAGCCTGGTGGATCGCCTGCAGGGACTCGGCGAGGCAGCCGGCGAGTGGGAGCCAGCGCTGCGGAGTCAGCGGACCGCGGTCGTCCACCTGCTCGTCCAGTGGACGGCCAGGGATGAAGCGGGTGACCAGGTAGGGCCTGTCGTTGCGTAGGTCGTGGTCGAGGATGCCGGCGACACCAGGGTGGTTGACCTTCTGCAGCGTGGTCGCCTCGCGTTCCAGGCGCGCGCGAGCGGTCGGGTCGTGGGCGACGTGCGGCCGCAGGACCTTCAACGCCACCTCTTTGTGCACCGGGCCTTCGGCCAGGTACACGACCCCCATACCGCCCTGGCCGAGCCGGCGGACCAGCTTGTACGGCCCGATCTGCTCGTCCATCACGGTGGCGGCATCCACGTCTACCGGTGCGGTAGGACGGCCCCCTGTCACTGACATGGAATCTAAGGTACGTCGGCGCAAGCCCACCCGCGCAGTCCGTGACCTACTGCGTTCGGACGATTTCAGCACTGCGGCCGGTGCCCTGGGGCGGTGGGCACCGGCCGCCTCCGTCGTCAAGGAGTCAAGGGCAGCCGGAAGGCCAGCAATCCGGTACCGATCGGGTTGCTGATCCACGGACCCGCACCGAGGTGGCCCTGGTACACGAGTCCCGTCGCGCCAGCAGCTGGGCCTGACAGCGTCAGTACGAGCCTGCCGCCTGCTTGGTACGCCACCGAGCTGACAGTGACTGTCGAGCCTTCCAGCCGGAAGTCCGCAGCAGCTCCGGAGTCCACAGTGAGGGGGTCAGCAGACCGCAGCTGTACTACGAGTTGCGACCCGCTCGCCGTCACACCGGACGGGTTCGGCGGAGCCACGCCCGCCGACGGACCGCCGTACAGGTCTCTGGCCAGTACTGCGAACGTGTGGTCGCCCATGTCTCGGTAGCCGCCGAGGTACGCGTAGTGGCAACGGTCGTGGCCCGACAACCCGTTCGTGGAAAGCAGGGTGACGCCTAGCGTGTCTCCGAACTCACGCTGCGCCTCACGAAGGTTCATGGCCGTGGTGTTGCCACAAGGCGAGGTCCGGACTTGGTAGACGTAGTACCGCGTGCTGGTGCCGAAGTCGGAGCGCCAGTCCTCGATCAGTGACGTGAAGCCGGCAACGTGAACCGCCGCGTTGTCGTTGTCGGATTCGCCTTGGTAGAAGAGCACTCCACGCACGTGGCTGATCACACCGGCCGCTTCCAGTCGCTGCCGGAGCCGGCCGTAGTTGGTAGCCAGGTCGTCAGGGTTGGCGTCGTTGCGCTGGAAGAATGCGATCGGCTGACCACCGTGCGCGCCGTTGAAGAGAGCCACTGGAACCTTGTACGTGTCGACGAGACGGCGGCCCATCCGGATCGCCCACTGGCCCACTGAACCCGGCTGCACAGTCACGTCACCGGTGGCGTAGTTCCAGACCCGGTCGGCGCCGGAGATCGCGGGATCGGAAGTCGAGGTCCCGAGGCTCCGCAGATAAGGCGATTCCTCGCCGTTGGCAGCACCGTTGTACTTCGCTGCCTCGGAGTTCGACTGACCTTGTACTACGTACACGTCGCCCGACACCACGCCCTCGCGACGAGCCACCATGCGATCGATCCCGCTCCCGGAAGCACGCAGCTCGAACGTGTACTCGTGCAGCCCAGCTGTGATGCGTGGTGTGAAGCGGAAGGTGTCGCCGGAGGAGGTGAAGGTCTGTGTCCGGCCGTCGCCGATCACTCGGAGCTGGACTCGTCGGATTCGCGGATCGGTGATTCGGCCGGCAACCGGTACGACGGCGCCTCCGGTGCTGTCTCGCGGTACGAGCTGCCTGTCTTGGGGTGACTCGGTCAAGGTGACCAATGACGGCCGGACGAAAGCCGTCAGCGTGCGCTGTGTGTAGCGGCTCGCGTTGTTGGCGAAGGTCCAGTCGGGCTGACCGGCCAGATTGGTGCCGATGCCGAGCGACAGCACGCTGTTGGTTGACTCGGTAAAAGTATTGACCGAGAAAACCTGCTTGGCGGCGACGTTCGACGGCCGGGCGGCACCGATCTGCGAGACCTGGAACGAGCCGTAGCCAAGGTTCGAGGTGGGGTTGTCGTCAGCGTCGTAGGTGATCGGCGAGGCGTTCGCGACCTGGGTGCTGGCGCTCTCCTGGTACTGGTTCGGCCACATCTCCAGGTAGCCGGTCTGGCCTGTCCCGGTCGTCACGCCCGGCACATTCGACTGGACATCGAGGTCACCGACACGTTGCCGGACCAGCTCACCTGGATGCGTCGGCAGTCCGAGCCTCCGAGCGTCGTCGGTGAACGGCTCCATCGCGGTCCACACCCACTGCGGTCCGTCGGGACCGTTCAGCTCGAGGCAGTAGCCGACGCGGTCGAAGTTCGAACCGACATCGGCGGTGCGGTCGAGGCTGTACGGCGGTGTGGTGTTCAGGTAGTTGGCCCGCTCGGGCAGGTCGAGTTGCAGGACTGGGATGAAGCCGGTGGCGGCCGCGTCGCACGAGGTGGAGGCGTCGGGAGCGGCAGCGGCAGGAGTGACCACAGCGGTGAGGGCGGCGGCGGTCGCACTGACCGTGGTGACGATGGTGACGATCGACCCGAGGTGTGCGCGGACGGGCGCAGGACGAGGCATGGCGGACCTCCGGAGGGCGGGATGTCTCCACCATGGGTAGCGAACCGATCACGCTTCGTCGAGCAGTATGCGCCGAGCGGTCAGATCGGCGCGCCCAGCGGTCCTGGCCGGAATCTGTCGATAGCCGTCTTCTCAGTCACTGTCCAGAGCGAAGCCGGTCCTGTTGGCTAGGTGCCATGCGGATCGAGATTCTGGTGTTCGACGGTGTGGACGAGATGGACGTGATGGGGCCGTTCGAGGTGTGGAGCTCGGCGTCCCGGCGTACGGAGCTGGAGTTGGCGTTGGTCGGTCTGGACGGGCCGGTCGAGGTCGAGGGGATGAACGGGCTGCGGTTCAAGGCGCCGGAGGGCCTCGGTACGCCGGACGCTTTGTTCGTCCCCGGCGGCGGCTGGATGAACCGGGCCGAGCGGGGCGCCTGGGCCGAAGCCCGCCGCGGGGTCATGCCGGGCAAGATCGCGGAACTCGCGCCGAGCCTGGCGTGGATCGGCTCGGTCTGCACCGGCGCGATGCTGCTCGCCGAAGCCGGCTTGGTGAAGGGCCGCCCGACGACCACCAACCGGAACGCGTGGGCGGAGCTGGAGGCGTTCGGTGCGGACCTGAAGAAGAACCGGGTCGTCGACGACGGCACCCTCGTCACCGCGGGCGGGATCACCGCCGGTATCGACCTGGCGCTGCACATCGTCGAACGCGAGTTCTCCGCCGAGACAGCCGACCGCATCGCGGCCTCGATGGAATACACCCGAGACCGAGACCTCTATCTATCGGCGGCGGAGTAGCAGGCCGCGGCTGCCGGGTTTGCGGAGGTAGGCGCGGCCGCCGGCGATCGGTTCGACGCGGGGGAGGACCAGGTCCACCTCCTCCTCGACCGACCAGGCGATCGGCCAGACGAGTCGCTCCAGCGCAGTCGGTTCGAGCGCGACGAACAATCGGTCGGTCGGGAAACGGCTGAGCAGTCCGAGGTCCTGCCCGCCGTACAGGAGCTCGATCAGCAGGTACGCCGATCCGGTCAGCCGCCGCGTCGTACCGAGCTCCTCGAAGCTGTGCGGATGAACCCGCAGCTCACCGGCGCCCGGACCGAGCAAGCGCAAACGCTCCAAGTACAAGGGATTCGGCTCGGTCGCATCAACGGTGTACTCCGCCTCGAGCAACCGTCGTGTCAACGCACCTTCGCAGGCGCCGACCTCGATCACGTGCCCTGCCGCCGGATCCAGCTGCGCTCGCACCCAGGCGGCCGTTGCGTCCAGCCGTTCCAGCTCGTACTGCGAGGTCCTCAGCTCCCAGGGATCCGCATCCCCACTGCCGGCCGCGAACAGCCGGCCTCGTTCGTCCGGCGTGGAGCTGAAAAATCGTTCCACAGCAGGGATTCGGTGCGTGGGCAATGCGTCATCGTCTCCGGCGTCGAGCTGCAGCAACTCAGCGCAGTACAGGTTGACGAAATCCAGCTTGGCCTCGACCAACGGCGGATCCAGCGGCCGATGAAGATCGGTCGTCCACTGGAACCGCTCGGCATCACCGACCGCGTGCAGCACCGGCGCACGGACCAGGCCGGCCAGCTCGTAGCCCCACCGGCGCCGGCGTTCCCGTGCGTCGGCCGGATTATGTGTCCAGATCGTGGCGGCTACATCGCCCGTCTCCAGCGCGATCGCATCCGCCGCGGCGCCCGGCGAGAACGGCTTCGCCCCGGCGCCATCACCTTGCAAGAGTGTGGAGAGTGCCGCCAGCCGCCCCGCCAACGGCACTCCCCCCGGCATCTTCAGATAGACGCCGCGATCGGCGACGACGAGGTGGACCTCGCGCCCGGGGTCGAGGACCGACAAGAAGCCGGCCACAACATCTTCCGGACGCACCACCGCGACGACATCGATCACTCGCAGAAGTTTATGCAAACTCTCTACGAAAAGATGACTACGGCGTGTCGCCGAAACAACTGTCAGCTACTCCTCAGGCAAACCGACGGCCAGACCGACCCTGTGGCGGCATAGGTTCGACTGATGATCTGGAGGGTGTCGCTCGGAGCGCTGCTTTTGCTGGTGGCCGGCTGCGGGACCGAGGCGGCGCCGCGTTCGTCGGAGTACGAGATTCCGCCGCCGGCACGGCAGACCGTCACGCCGATCCCGACGCTGACTCCGACGACCTGTCCACCCTCCGGGGCGGCCGTCACGGTCAGCGTTGTCGATCCCGCTCTCGGGCACCGGGCCGTCACCGTCACGCTGACCAACTGCGGGTCGAAGACCCTCACGGTCGAGGGCTACCCCGAAGTCGCCGTACTGAATGAGAAGCGCAAAGCGTTCAAGCTGACGGTCGCCCACGGATCTTCCTATCTGGCGACCGATCCAGGGCCGAGCAGGATCCGCCTCGCGAAGGGCAACGCGGTCCTGGCGACAGTTGCCTGGAGCAACACTGTGACCTACGGCGACAACAACAAGGGTTCGTACTTCGCGATCTCCTGGCGCAAGGGAGTCGCGCCGGTGATCTGGCCGGAGTACGTCGACATCGGTACCACCGGCAAGATCACCCTGACCGCCTGGAATCCCAAGGCTGCTTAGCCGTTGAGCTGCGGGTAGAGTGCGGTGAGGTCGGCGGAGAGGCCGCTCTTGACGTTCCTGCTGACCTCGTCAGCGATCACCTCGTGGGCACCGGACTCGATCCCGTCCAGGGCCTGCTTGGCGATGTCTTCCGGCTTGGACTTCGGGTCGGTGACACTGGCGGTCATGTCCGTGTCGACGTAGCCGACGTGAAGGCCGGTGACGCCGATGCCGCGGCCGAGCAGTTCCAGTCGCAGTCCGTTGCTGACGCTCCAGAGTGCTGCCTTGCTGGCCGGGTAGGCGCCGCCGAAGCTTATCCAGGACAGCACCGAGTGCATGTTCAGGATGTGTCCGCCGCCGTTGCGCTCGATCACCGGCGCGAAGGCGCGCACGATGTTCAGCGGGCCGAACAGGTTCACCTCGAACACGCTACGAATCTCGTCCTCCGGCGACTCGAGCAGGCTGCGGCCACCGGTGATCCCGGCGTTGTTGATCAGCACGGTGACGTCGGGGGCCGCGGCGACCAAGGCGTCGATCGAGGCCGGGTCGGTGACCTCCAGCGGCAGTGTGACGACGCGCGGGTCGGTGCTCGGCTCGGGCTTGCGGGCGGTGGCGTAGACCTTCTTCGCGCCGCGGGTCAGCAGGTCTTCGACGAACGCCTTGCCGAGGCCGCGGTTGCCGCCGGTGACGAGGACGACGGCGCCTTCGAGGGTGGTCATTGCATGCTCCAGGGGTGAGATGATGGAAACCGATCTGTTTCCACAGACTAAACCGATCGGTTTCCAAACGCAAACCCAGCCGGTACGCTCGATCTCATGAACACCCAGGCGACACCCCGCGAGCGGCTGCTGGACGCCGCGGGCGAACTCTTCTACCGAGACGGCGTGAACATCGGCGTGGACGCGCTCTGCAAGGCGGCCGGCGTCTCGAAGAAGTCGATGTACCAGCTGTTCCGCTCGAAGGACGAACTGATCGCCGAGAGCCTCGCCAATGTGGGGCCGGCCTATCAGCAGACGCTGGAGCCGGGCGTCGAGGACGGGGATACGCCGCGGGAGCGGATCCTGGCGGTCTTCCGCAACCTGGACCGGGCGACGGCCGGTCAGGAGTTCCAGGGCTGCCCGTTCGTCAGTACGGCGCTGGAGTTGAAGAACCCGGAGCACCCGGGCAGCGTCGTCGCCCGGCACTTCAAGCAGCGGCTGACTGATTTCTTCCTCGGCGAGCTGGTGGCCGCGGGCGCCGATGACCCCGAGGGTATGGCGATCCAGCTGACGATGGCCTTCGACGGCGCGAGCGCCCGGGCCGTCGTACGGGCCCAGGCGCTCGGCGGGGTCGGGATCAGGATGGCCGAGACCCTGCTGGACGCGGCCGGAGTCCGCGCCCCGGAGCTAGCCGGCCAGGCCCGCTAGTTCGGAGCCGGCGAGGAGGAAGCCGCCGACGCCGAAGTCGGCGGTGGAGTCGTAGGTGATCGGCTGGCTCGATTCGGGCCGGTCGCCGACCTTCTGGACGTAGCCGAGGAAGCCGTCGGTGTGGACCGCCGTCGCGACCATCCCGTTCCAGGCCCGCGCGGCCATCGGCTGGTACGCCGAAGCCGCCACCAGGCCGGTCCTGATCGCGTACGCCGTGGCGAAGGCGAAGAACGCCGTGCCGCTGGTCTCCGGACCCGGCAGGTGCTGCGGATCACCGAGGTTGACGTTCCAGAATCCGTCGGACCGCTGGATCGGCCGCAGCGCACCGATCAACTGGGTCAACGTATCGCGGTATTCGGCGGCGTTCTGGTGATTCGTGGCAAGCGCCTTCAGCGTCTTCGCATGGGCTGCCGCGACCCAGCCGTTGCCGCGTGACCAGAGCACCGGCTTGCCGTTCGGCGAGACGATTTTGCCGGGCAGGAACCGGTCGTCGCGGTACCAGAGCCCGCTGGACGCGACCCAGAGACCGCGGGTTCGCTTGGTGTGGTTGTAGAGCTGGTAGAGCTTCGTCGCGTACGCCGGATCGCCTTGGAGGCGGCCGATCCGGGCGAACGACGGCATCGCCATGTGCAGCGCGTCGTCCCACCACCAGTCGTCGATCTTCGAGCCGGCGACCATCCGGTGCAAGGTGTCGATTGCCGCCGACAACTTGTTCGCGGACGGTTCCACTTCGTAAAGATCGACATAAGCCTGAATGCAATTGTGATTGTCGGCATGCCGGGTGGTGACCCCACCAGGAATTCCGTACGACGCTTTCTCGGCCCAGCTCCTGGTGTAGTCGAGATAGCGTTTCTCGTTGGTCAATCGGTAGGCCGCCATCAGGCCCGAGAAGAAGGTGGACCGGGCCCAGCCGTTGTCCCCGGGATCGGGGTGGGTGGCGATCCATTGGTCGGCCACCCGGCGTACCAGGGTGGTGATCTGGGCCTTGGAGGGAAGGACAGCCGAGGCGGCGGTGGAGGCTACGGAGGGTAGTGCCGGGGCGGCCAGAGCAGCGGTTCCGAGACTCAGGAATGCGCGTCTTCTCATGGGACAGAACCTCGCTTTGTTCCATTGCGGATGGGACAAATCTTTACTTTGTTCCAGCAGGAAATCCTGGTGCTGGGATATTGACGGCTCCCTGCTCCGTCGTCAAACTTCCGAAAAGACTCTTCGGTATGCGGGGGGAATCGAGGAGTCGACCGCCCCCAACACAAGGACATCCGCCCATGAGAAAGAAAGTCCTGGTCCCCGCGATCGCCGCAGTGTGCGCTGCCGTGATCGCTGGTGCCCTCAGTAATCCGGCCAGCGCCGCCCAGCAGACCGCCGTTCAGGCCCCTGTCGCAGTCAATGCCCCGCTGGCGCCGGCCACCTTCACTCACCCGGGTGTCGGCGTCAGCCGCGCGCAGCTGGACTTCGTTCGGGCCAAGGTGCAGGCCGGCGCCCAGCCGTGGACGAACGCCTACAACCAGGCGAAGGGCAGCAACTACGCGTCGCTGAGCCGAACGCCGACCCCGCGCGCCACCGTCGAGTGCGGCCCGTACTCCCAGCCGAACTACGGCTGCACGAACGAACGCGAGGACGCGATCGCGGCGTACACCGATGCCGTGATCTGGTACATCACCCGTGACGACCGCTACGCGCAGAAGGCGATCGCGCTGATGGACGCCTGGTCGAACACGATCCGGGACCACACCAACAGCAACGCGCCGCTGCAGACCGGCTGGGCGGCATCGTCATGGCCGAAGGCCGCCGAGATCATCAAGCACGTCTACGGCAACTGGCCGAACGCCGGCCGGTTCGCCACGATGCTGCGCAACGTCTACGTTCCCGAGATCATCAACGGCTCGAACTCCAACGGGAACTGGGAGTTGACGATCATCGAGGCGCTGCAGGGGATCGGTGTCTTCCTCGAGGACAAGACGATCTACGACAAGGCGATCTCGCTGTTCAGCTACCGGGCGCCGGCGTACGTGTATCTGGAGTCGGACGGCGCGCTGCCGAAGACGGTGCCGAGCCAGAACCTGAACACCCGCGACAAGATCGTCAGCTACTGGCAGGGCCAGGGGACGTTCGTCACCGGGCTGACCCAGGAGACCTGTCGCGATTTCGTGCACACCGGTTACGGCATCTCGGCGATCTCGCACGTCCTGGAGACCGGCCGGATCCAGGGCATCGACATGTACCCGCAGTACGGCGAACGGCTGCGGCAGGCGCTCGGCTTCCAGTCCCGCTGGGAGCGGAATCTGGAGCCGGTCCCGTCCTGGCTCTGCGGTGGCAGCGTCAACCGCGGCCTCGGCCCGATCACCGAGGTCGGCTACAACGCACTGCACACCCGGCTCGGCATCGCGATGGCCAACACCCAGGCCCTGACCGAGTCCAGGCGTCCGGCTGGTTCGAACAACCTGTTCGTCGCTTGGGAGACGCTCACCCACGCGGAGAACCCGAGCTGACCGACCCGTTGCCCGGAGAGCCGCTGGTGGGTTCTCCGGGCGACTCAGATCTGAGGTTCGCCGCGCTTCCAGTAGCCCTGGAAGGAGACGGCGGCCTTGGGCATTCCGATGGTGCTGACGAGATGCCGGCGGACCTGCTTGATCATGCCGGATTCACCGGCCACCCAGGCATAGTCCACATCGAACGGCAGGCTTGCGGCTTTAAGGGCCTCAGGCAATGATCCGTCGCCGCGCGTGATCCAGGTGACGTCCACCTCGCCCGGGCTCGGCAGCGGCCGGATGTCCTTGGCATCGGGAACCTCGACGAAGACGGCGGCCCGTACGCCGGGCGGCAGCTGCTCGATAATCCCGGCCAGCGCGGGCAACGCGGTCTCATCGGCGACCAGGACTCGGCTGACGCTTTCCGCAGGCGGCACGTAGTCGACGCCCGAGTTCAGCATTCCCTTGATGCTGGTGGTGTCGACCGAGAACGGCACGATCAGGCCGACCTCGTCACCCGGCTGGGCGTCGCTCACCCAGGCCGAGGCGGGGCCGTTCACACCGTGCAGGACGAACTCGATGTCGAGCTCGGCGACCGCGGGACGCAGCGCCCGGACCGTGTAGGTGCGCATGATGAAGCGCTCCTCGGCCGGCATCGAGCACCAGTGCGCGTACCACTCGGGGCCGACCGGCAGCCGGAGTTCGCCGCCGTCCGGCGGGGAGAGCAGGACCTTGATCCGTTGATCCGGTCCGGCGATGACCACCTCGGCGAGCCGGGGCGCCACGAAGGTCACCCGGCGCAGGTGCGGGCTGAGGTCCTCGATCGACGCCACGGTGGCGAGGACCGAGTCGAACGCGATCGGGCGCTCGAGCAGTGTCGTCATACCGGTTCTCCGATGTAAGTACTGACAAAGCAGGGACCTCAGGTGCGACCCGATGGCGTGCGGGTTATCCTGTGGCATCTAGAGGTTAGCCTTACCTAAGAGGATATATAAATCCAATGCCCTCGCCGTCCGCAGCCGCCGCCACCCGGCCGGCGACCGCCGTGGTGCCCCGGCACCGCTCCCGCCGCACCGCCCTGCTCCTCGGGCTGGTCGGCTGCGCCGGGCTGCTGTTCGCGGTCTGTCTGCTGAGCGTCGCCGTGGGCTCCAAGCAGATCGCGCTGTCCACCGTCTTCGACGCCATCCGGCACTACGACTCGTCCAACACCGATCAGGTGATCGTGCACTCGCTCAGAGTGCCGCGCACCCTGATCGGTCTGCTGGTAGGCGCCGCGCTCGGGCTGTCCGGAGCGCTGATGCAGGGCGTGACGCGGAACCCGCTGGCCGATCCGGGCATCCTCGGCGTGAACGGCGGCGCGGCGCTTTTCGTTGTCGCGGGCATCTATTGGTTCGGCCTGACCAGCCTCACGGCGTACGTCTGGCTGGCCTTCGCGGGCGCGGCGGCCGCCTCGTTCGCGGTCTACGCGCTCGGTTCCCTCGGCCGCGAGGGCGCGACGCCGGTCAAGCTTGCGCTCGCCGGGGCCGCGCTGACGGCGATGCTCGGTTCGCTCACCACCGCGTTGCTGATCGGGGACGTCAACACCTTCGACCAGTTCCGGTTCTGGGCGGTCGGTTCGCTGGCCGGCCGTGGTTCCGACATCGTCGGCCAGGTCGCGCCGTTCATCTTGGTCGGCATCGTGCTCGCGCTGGTCTCGGGTCGCGTGCTCAATGCGCTGTCGCTCGGTGACGACGTGGCCCGGTCGCTCGGCCAGCGGGTCGGGGTGGCGCGGATCTTCACCGCGGTCACGGTCGTGCTGCTCTGTGGTGCCGCCACCGCCGCGGCGGGACCGATCGGTTTCGTCGGGTTGACCATCCCGCATGTCGCGCGGCTGGTGACGGGGCCCGACTACCGCTGGATCCTGCCGTACTCGATGCTGCTGTCACCGATCCTGCTGCTCGCCTCGGATGTGATCGGCCGCGTCGTCGCCCAGCCGGGCGAGCTCCAGGTCGGCATCGTCACCGCGGCGATCGGTGCTCCCTTCTTCATCGCCCTGGTACGCCGCCGCAAGCTGGCGGATCTCTGATGGCCACGGCGACGACCCAGAACTCACCGGCTCAGGTGATTGCGCATGCCCGGGCTGCCCGGCGGGTCCGGTCGGTGGTCGTGATCGCCGTCCTCGCCGCGGTGGTGTTCGTGATCTTCTGCGTCTCGCTGTCGCTCGGGGACTTCAAGATCCCGGTGATCGACGTGGTGAAGACCTTGTTCGGTGGCGGCGACCGCGCGACCGAGTTCATCGTCAACAAGCTCCGGCTGCCGCGCGCGCTGACCGGCGTACTGGTCGGCCTCGCGCTCGGGTTGTCCGGGGCGATCTTCCAGAGCATCGCGCGCAATCCGCTGGCCAGTCCGGACATCATCGGCGTCACGTACGGCGCGAGCGCGTTCGCCGTGTTCGCGATCGTCACCCTCGGTCTGACCGGCACCGCGGTGGCCGCGCTCGCGATCGTCGGAGCACTGCTGACGGCGATCATCATGTACCTGCTGGCCTGGAAGCAGGGCGTCTCCAGCTACCGGTTGATCCTGGTCGGGATCGGCATCGGTGCGATGGCGACCAGCCTCACGTCGTACCTGCTGACCAAGGCGCGGGTCGAGATCGCCCAGCAGGCACTGATCTGGCTGACCGGCAGCCTGAACGGACGGGATTGGTCCCAGGTCTGGCAACTGTTGATCACGCTAGCCGTCCTCAGTCCGGTCCTGGTCTTCCTGGTGCACCGGTTGCGGATCCTCCAGCTGGGCGACGAGACGGCGTACGGGCTGGGTCTGCGGGTGGAGCTTTCGCGGCTGGGGCTGATCGTGGTCGGTGTCCTGCTGGCCGCGATGGCGACCGCCGCGGCCGGACCGATCGGGTTCGTCGCTTTCGTGGCGCCACCGATCGCGCGCCGGCTGACCCGGTCGCCGGGGCCGGCGCTGATCGCGTCGGCGCTGCTCGGCGCCTTCGTGGTGTCGCTGTCCGACCTGATCGCGCAGCACGCCCTGGGCCACACCCAGTTCCCGGTCGGCGTTATCACCGGCGTCGTCGGCGCGCCGTACCTGATGTTCCTGCTGGCCCGGGCCAACCGGGTGGGCAGTGGTGGCTGAATTGGAGACCCCGATGGATCACAGTCTGTCCGCCGAGAACCTCGCGGTCGGCTACGACCAGCGCGAGATCATCCACGACCTGTCCGTGCGGATCCCGGCCGGCAAGATCTCGGTGATCGTCGGCGCCAACGCTTGCGGCAAGTCCACACTGCTCAAGACGCTGGCCCGGCTGCTCAAGCCCAGCAGGGGAACCGTGCTGCTCGACGGCAAGAGCATCCATCAGATCCCGACCCGCGAGGTCGCGACCCGGCTCGGATTGTTGCCTCAGTCACCGACCGCGCCGGAGGGCATCACGGTCGCGGATCTGGTCGGCCGGGGGCGGTATCCGCGGCAGGGCTGGATCCGGCAGTGGACGTCGGCCGACGATGCGGCGATCGCGGACGCGATGACGTCCACCGACGTGCTGGAGATCGCCGACCGGCCGATCGACGAACTCTCCGGCGGTCAGCGCCAGCGGGTCTGGATCGCGATGGCGCTCGCCCAGGAGACCGGCATCCTGCTGCTCGACGAGCCGACCACCTTCCTCGACCTGACCCACCAGTTCGAGGTGCTCGACCTGCTCGTCGACCTGAACAAGCGCGACGGCCGGACCATCGTGCTGGTGCTGCACGACCTGAACCAGGCGTGCCGGTTCGGTGACCACCTGATCGCGATGAAGGACGGCGCGATCGTTGCCGAAGGCAACCCCGACGAGGTGATCACCGAACAACTCGTCCAGGACGTCTTCGGCCTGCCGGTCAAGGTGATCCCGGACCCGGTCGCCGGTACGCCGATGGTCGTCCCCCTCGGCCGCCACTCCCACCGCACCGACACCACCTCGCCCGAGTCCGCCGCGCCCAAAAACCTGGCTGCGAAGGCGCTTGCTGCCAGTTCGGCTGTGAACGGGATTTGCCGGCCTGTTGATCGGTGAGCTGTGCCAATGGACAGGTAATAGTGGGCCGCAACTAGTGCACCTGAGCGTGAATCTGCGGCGGGTGTACAGCGTTTCGAGGTGCACTACCTGTCCGTCGGGACGTCAAGCGCTCAACAACCAGCGTCAACCAACGAGGCATTGACGCTCCAGGAATTGTTAGTTAACTTTCCTGTCAGTTGATGTCAGGTAAACCCGCCTGACAAAAATACTCCCGATCGCCCCTCAGGAGTGCTGATGCCTCGAAACCGCCGGTTGTTCCTCGCGCTACCACCGTTCCTCGCCGCCGCGATAGTGGCCGGGATCGGGCTGAATTCCAGTGCCGAAGCAGTGACCGATTCGCTGCTGTCCCGGCAGAAGCCCGTGCTGGTCTCCAGCACCGAGACCAGCTCCCTGAGCGGCGACCGTGCCGTCGACGGGAGTACGACCACCCGCTGGGCCAGCGCGGAAGGTTCGGATCCGCAGTGGATCCGGGTCGACCTCGGTCAGGCCTCGGCCGTCCATCGCGTCAAGCTGAACTGGGAGGCGGCGTACGGGAAGGACTACCGGATCGAGACCTCCGACGACGGCTCCACCTTCACCACCATCAAGAGTGTTGTCGGTGGCAACGGTGCGACCGACGACCTGACCGGCCTGACCGGGCACGGCCGGTTCGTCCGCCTGGTCGGCACGAAGCGTGGCACCAGCTACGGCTATTCCCTGTGGGAGTTGGAGGTCTACGGGACCGCGGACTCGACCGGCGACACCCAGGCGCCCACCGCACCGACCGGGCTGGCCGCCTCCGGGGTCACGGCGACCACCTCGACCCTCAACTGGACCGCCTCGACCGACAACGTCGGCGTCAGCTCGTACGACGTATTCCGCGACGGCGCCCTGATCGCCAACGTCGTCCAGTCGCCGTACACCGACACCGGTCTGAGCGCGAGTACGACGTACAAGTACACGGTAAAGGCACGCGATCTGGCCGGGAACGTCTCGGCTGCGAGCAACGAGGTGACCGTGCAGACGCCGACCGGGGGTGGCGGCGGCAATCCGTTCGTCATCGCAGCCGCCGGTGACATCGCCGAGCAGTGCACTGCGTCGAGCTCCAGCTGCGCGCATCCGAAGACGGCCGCGCTGGTGCAGGCGATGAATCCGGCCAACGTGATCACGATGGGCGACAACCAGTACGACGACGCGCATCTCTCGGACTTCCAGAACTACTACGACAAGACCTGGGGCAAGTTCAAGAGCATCACCAAGCCGATCCCGGGCAACCACGAGACGTACGACGACATTCCGTTCGACGGCTACCACAAGTACTTCGGGTCGATCGCGACGCCGCAGGGCAAGAACTACTACAGCTGGGAACGCGGCAACTGGCACTTCATCGCGCTGGACTCCAACGACTTCGTGAAGGAGGAAGGTACGCCGGCCGCGGACCCGCCGCAGCTCGCATGGCTGAAGCAGGACCTCGCCGCCAACACCAAGGGCTGCATCGCCGCCTACTACCATCACCCGCGCTTCAGCTCGGGTGACCATGGCGACAACCCCGACGCCGCCCAGCTCTGGCAGACGCTGGTCGACGCCAAGGTCGACCTGGTCCTGAACGGTCACGATCACCACTACGAGCGCTTCCTGCCGCAGAACGGCAGCGGCGCGAAGGACCCGAACGGTCCGGTCCAGATCATCGGTGGCACCGGCGGCGCCAGCTTCTACCCGGTGCATGCGGCCCACCCGGCCACGGCCAAGCTGATCCACGACAAGAACGGCGTGCTGAAGCTCTCGATGACGGACACCACCTTCACCGAGCAACTGATCGGGACCGACAACACGGTGCTCGACAGCAGCCCGACCTACACCTGCCACTGACATGTATCTCGCTACAAGCCGGGCCGCCGACAGCGGTGGCCCGGCCACGCGCCCATCCGACCGCAGTACCGGGCTCCGCTGGCGCCGGGTCTCCGGCAATGTCGTCGCCCTCGGCCTGGTCAGCCTCGTCACCGACATCTCCTCGGAGATGGTCACCGCTGTTCTCCCGCTCTACCTGGTCCTCGGTCTCGGCCTGAATCCCTTGCAGTTCGGGCTTCTGGACGGCCTGTACGCCGGTGCGACTGCTGTCCTGCGGCTCGTCGGCGGCTACGCGGCCGATCGCTGGCACCGGCTCAAGACCGTCGCCGGCGTCGGCTATGGATTGTCCGCGATCTGCAAGCTCGGGCTGATCCTGGCCGGTTCGTCGGTGGCCGGGATCGGTGCCGTGCTGGCCGTGGACCGGGCGGGGAAGGGCATCCGGACCGCCCCTCGGGATGCCCTGATCTCGTTGAGCAGCAGGCCGGAGACGCTCGGCCGGTCGTTCGGCGTCCATCGGACGCTGGACACGGCCGGTGCGTTTCTCGGTCCGCTGGTCGCTATGGGGGTGCTGTGGGTCAGTCTCGGCGACTACAGCTCCGTCTTCGTGACCAGCTTCTGTATCGCCGGGTTCGGCGTGCTGCTGTTGCTGGTGGCGGTGCGCGACAAGGTCCGGAAACACCGGGCGACGGGGATTCCGTTGCGGGCGATGTTTTCCTTGCTGGGACGGAAAAGTTTCCGCCGGATGTGCGGCTGGGCGGCTCTGCTCGGCCTGGTGACGATCACGGATTCCTTTGTTTACTTGGCTTTGCAGCGTCGTTGGGACATCAGCAGCACATTGTTTCCGTTGTTGCCGCTGGGTACTACGGGTGTTTTCCTCCTGCTTGCTGTTCCGCTCGGCCGGCTCGCTGATCGAGTCGGCCGCTGGAGGGTCTTCGTCGGCGGGCATCTCGCGTTGGTCGTCTGCCTGGTACTGGTGTGCGGGCCGGTCGGTGGGGTCTGGCCGGCCGTCGGTGCGCTCGCTCTGCACGGCACGTTCTACGCAGCCACCGACGGAGTGCTACCCGCCGCTGCCGGCCCGCTACTTCCCGAAGGCCTGAGAGCGAGCGGTCTTGCCCTGCTGCAGACCGGTCAGGCGCTGGCGCGGATGGCGTCGGCGGTGCTCTTCGGTCTCGCCTGGACCTTGTGGGATCTCGGTCCCTCCTTGCTCGTGACGTCCGGGCTGCTGCTGGCCGTCACGATCGCGGCCGCTGTCGTCAAACCCTGGGAGGCAAGAGGATGAAGAAGGTACTGATCGGACTGGCCGGCTTCGTCGTCTTCGCGGGGGTGGCGGTCACGTACGTCGTGTCGGCGCGCGGAGGTGGGCCGGACGTCAACGCGGTCGCGGTGGTCACGGGGCAACCGCTGCCGCTGGACGGGCACACTTTGTTCTTCCGGAATGTTGCCAAGGGCCCAGATTTCGGCAAGCTGGCCGCGGTTCCCCGAGGCGAACCGACCGCGGCGCGGAAGGTCGGAGATCTGCGGTGTGATCGCTATGCAGCCGCCCGCAGTACGGCGATCTGTCTTCGGGTGCAGCAAGGTTCGTTGCCGCCGGTGACGGACATGCTCGTGCTTGGTCCGGATCTGTCGGTCCGGCACCAGGAGTCGTTGCCTGGTACGCCGAGCCGGGCGCGCGTGTCGCCGGACGGGCGGATCGTCTACTGGACATTGTTCGTGAGCGGAGATTCCTATTCCGCGACCGGGTTCTCCACCCGTAGCGGCCTGTACGAGGTGCAGACCGGGCGGCTGGTGAAGACGATCGAGGAGCTGGCGGTCTTCGTGCACGGGAAGCGGTACTACGCCCGCGACGTCAACTTCTGGGGGATCACCTTCGGTGCTGACGGCAACCGTTTCTATGCGACCCTTGGTAGTAAGGGGAAGACCTATCTCGTTGAGGCGGACTACCGTGAGTATCGCGGCGAGGCGATTCTGGAGAACGTCGAATGTCCGTCGCTCTCGCCGGATGGTCGCCGGATCGCTTTCAAACAAAAGGTTTCCGAGGGTGTTTGGCGTCTGGCCGTGGTCGATCTGGCGACGCGACGGGTGACTCGGTTGGCCGAGACCCGGAGTGTCGACGACCAGCCTCTGTGGCGGGACGACTCGACGATTCTCTACTCGTTGCGGCGCGACGGCGATGCGTCCGACGTGTGGTCGGTGCCTGCCGACGGCGGTGGTGCGGCGACGCTGCTGGTCCACGATGCAAGCAGCCCTGCGGTCGGGTAGGGTTGGACGAGGCACGGAAGGTCTTCGGGGACAGGCGTCGTACGGAAGGTTCTTGGTCGTGCTCCGCTGTCCTATCGGCAGTGGTTATCGACCACTTCGCGCAGGCCTGACCTGGTAGATGACCAGGCCGGCCAGGAGGGCGCCGAGGCTGCCGAGGGCCAGATCGCCGAGGGTGTCGGTGTAGGCGGTCTGGAGCTCGGGGGAGTGCCGGACGAAGGCGACGTACTCGCCGAGCTCCCAGATCACGGCGGCGGTGGCGCCGAAGCCGAGGGCGACGAAGACGGTCAGGGCGCGGCTGAGCGAGCGCGGTGCGAAGGCGGTCAGTACGCCGGCGGTCAGGAACGCCCAGAGGAGGAAGTGCATCGCGTCGTCCCACCAGGTGATGGTGTCGAAGAGGTTCAGCCGGTTGCCGATCAGGTCGACCAGCCAGGGCAGCGTCATCAGCAGGTCGGCCGGCCACGGGAACGCCTGGTGCAGCTTGCTCTTCGCGCGGCCGTAGGCGAACCACCAGAGCGGCAGCACGAGCGCCCCGATCGGATAGACGACCAGCCGGGCGGTCGAGGCCTTGCCTTTGATGCCGCTCAGATCGGGCCAGATGAGGGCCGAGAGCAACAACAGGAGCAAGGCCAGCTTCGCCGCGAGGGCGGCGTACCGGATCACTGCCGGCCTGGCGGTCACGGGGGCCGTCATCGTCGTCATACCTCCAGTGAAGCTGCCCGGGCCGCCTCGCGGATGAGTAGATCTACTGGAAAACCCCCGGTCTGCGTCATTGTGACGCAGCCGGGGGCTTCCTGGTTGGAGGTTGGTCAGCTGACGCTGATCAGGTCGACCACGAAGATCAGGGTCTCGCCGGGCTTGATCGCTGCGCCTGCGCCGCGGTCGCCGTAGCCCAGGTGCGGCGGGATGACCAGCTTGCGCCGGCCGCCGACCTTCATCCCCTGGACGCCGGTGTCCCAGCCCTGGATGACCTGTCCGACGCCGAGCTGGAAGGCCAGCGGGGCACCGCGGTTGTAGGAGGCGTCGAACTCCTCACCGGTCGAGTGGGCCACGCCCACGTAGTGCACGTTGACGCGGGAGCCGGCCTTGGCCTCGTCGCCGTCGCCCTCGGTGATGTCGGTGATCTCCAGATCCGCCGGCGGCGGGCCGTCCGGAAAGTCGATCTCAGGCTTGTCAGTCATACCTCAAGCTAACCAGATGTCCGGTCCCGGGCATTCCCAGCCCTGCTAGTTCGCCAGGGCCTCACGGAGGGTGACGGCGAACTCGGCCGGTTTGCCGGGCTGGCCGTACTCGTCGCCGAGGAAGCCGCCGTGGTTGCTCGGGAACAGCACCGGCGTGAGCCCGAGCCGCTCGGCGATCGCCTCGCCACCGCGGCGGGCGAGCTGCCCTTCGGACTCCTCGCCGCTGCCGATCACGATCTTGTCCTTGACCTTGCTCAGTGCCTCGAGGTCCGGCTGGTACGACGTACAGCCGCGCAGGTTCTGCCCGAGCAGAGCGTCGTCGCGGGAACCGTCGTCGGTGGTCGGCAGGCCGAACATCGCCGGGTCAGGGGCCGGCTGCTCGGTGTAGTCGGCCGGGATCTCACCGGCATAGCTGACGAAGGCGATGAACTTGGCCATCCCAGCGCCCATCCCGTCGCGCTGGTAGGTCTGGTACATGTCCTCGACCACCTTGAGCGCGTTCTCGTGATCGGAGACCAGGCTGGCCAGCGGCGGCTCGTGGGCGACCAACCGGCGTACGAGCTCAGGCCGTTGCGCCATCAACGCGAGCGCGTTCACCGCACCGCCGCTGCTCGCGAACAGGTCGACCGGACCCGTCCCCAGTGCCTCGATCAGCGCGGCGAGATCCCCGGCGTGGTCGTTCGGGGAGAGTTCACCGCCGTCGTCGGTGCGCTTGCTGCGCTCGACGCCGCGCGGGTCGTAGGTCACCACCGTCCGGTCGGTGAAATGCGACGCGAGGGTGGGGAAGCCGCTCGCGCCCATCGGGGAACCGATCATCAGCAGCACCGGCTGCTCGGTTGTGGTGAGGTCCCCGCGTACGTCGTACGTGAGGACTGCGCCTGGTACGTCGATGGTGGCGGTGACGGGATCCGGCATGTGAACTCCTCTACTCGATGTCTGGATGCTATTCATGCACCCCGAGGGGGTTAGCGTCGATCCCCATGTGGAAGAAAGTTGCCTTCTTGACCACGGCTGCCGCGTTGCTGGCCACCGTCGGGGCTGTCACGGCCTCGCGTTCGTCGGACGCGAGCGTCGCAGCAGCCGAGAACTACGGCCAGTACTCGCTGATGTTCGAGAGGTCGGCCGGCCAGTACTGGGCGGGCGGCTCGGCGGCCGGGCAGTGGGCGTGGACGCCGCTCTCCGCGACCGAGTCGGACATCTCCTGGGGCGACCCGAAGACCTGGCCGCCGAAATCGGCCGAGCACTTCATCCACTCCGGCGACTGGGTGCTGCTCGACGGCTACAACGACGGTGCCGGCCGGCCGCTGACCCAGATCCAGCGGGTCACCTCGGAGAAGATCGGCAACGCGACGTGCGGCGCGATGACTCCGCTCGCGTCGGCCGGTGGCAAGCAGCACTACGTGAAGTGGACGATTCCGTCGACCGGCTACTGCCTCGACGCGGTCGGCACGATCAAGCCCCCGAACGGCTCGACCACGGTCAACTTCCGGCACCTGCAGAAGTGGTCGCCGCCGCACGCCTGCGCCAACGCGTACTTCACCGGCCGGACGTGCATCACCCAGTTCGAGCAGTGGTGGGACGACAACAACCACGCCTACGGCCTGCAACTCTCCCGCACCCTGGAAATCGCCCGCGGCCTCGGCCCCGCCTTCACCAACCGCACCACCGTCCCCGTCACCTGGAACGCCGACGCCCGCTACTACTGGCACTACTGATTCCGTTTCGAGAATTCCCGAATTGTCGCTGCTGTAAATCATTCCAGGATTGTTGAATTGCTGGTACTGGTGGTCGGCTTGCTATTAGTTTTGCGGGCGATGAAGACTTCTGGAAACGCCCTCAAGAAGCTTGTCCGTACGGCGGCCCCGGTCCTCGCCGGAGCCGCCCTCGCCCTGACCGGCGCCGCCGCCACGGCCGACGCCGCACCCGCTCCCCAGCCGACGGCGGTGTCAGCCTTCGGCCCGCAGGTCTCCTCCTGCTTCGCCGCCCGCAACGACGTCCCGTTCTACTCCTACCTGGCTTGGGCGAACTACCGCGAGATCATCTACTCCGGCAAGATCGGCCAGGGCCAAGGCCTCTACTGGACCGGCGTCACCACGGTCAACGGCTACACCTACGTAGTAGGCAACCTCTGGGGCGGCCCCAGAGACGTAATGATCCCCAAAATGTACATGAACTGCCCCTGATCACGCCTGTCCCGCGGAGCCTCCCCAAGGGTTCCGCGGGACAATCCCGCTTAGGTGGAAACTAACAACTCGCATTTGCAAATTAGTTTCCACCGAGCGTTGGAAAAGTCGCCTGGGGACCGGGAGTGGTGTCCCGATCGACAGGAAATAGTCGGGTCGGGTGGCGGGGGGCGCGCTCAGGAGGGTCGCTCCTGGAGGCGTTTGGGCGGATATTTCCTGTCGGTCGGGACAGTCTTGGGTCTCGGGCCGCAGATCTGCTCTGGTAGAGCGCGGTTCGGGCCGCGATGCGGAGGTGCGGCTGGTGGCCGCACCTCCGGGGGTTACTTCTTGACTGTTTTGTTGTACTGGTCGATTTGGGGCTGGATGGATGTCGCGGCGTCGGTCATGGCTTTTTGGGGGTCGGTGCCTAGGACTGCTTTTTCGATGCCGTCTTCGGCTGCTTTGCGGGCCTGGGGCATGACGCCGAGGATGCAGCCGGAGGAGGCGTTCGACGGCTTGGTGTTGTGGAGTTGGGTGATCGCGGTGGTGAACTGCGGGTACTGCGCCACCCAGGCTTTGTCGGCGGGCAGATCCAGTGCCTTCGAGTTGATCGGGAAGTAGCCGGTGCCGGTGTGCCACGCGGCCTGCTGCTCAGGCGACGAGGCGAACTTCACGAACTCCCAGGAGGCGCGCTTCTCGGCGTCGGAGTGACCGGGACCGTCGACCCACAACGAAGCACCACCGATGATCGGACCGCCGGTGTCAGAGGCACCGAGCTTGGGGAACGGCGCGGTCAGCACGGTGAACTTGCCCTTGGCGGCGTCGAGGTAGCCGCGCAGTACGCCGGTCGACTCCAGGTGCATCGCCGACGTGCCGGACTTGAAGACGGCCTGTGCATCGTCGGTCTTCTTGCCCGTGTTCGGCGCATAGCCCAGCTTCACCATCTGCTGGTACCAGGTCGCGATCTTCACGCCCTGCTCGCCGTCGAACAGAACCTTCGTGGCAAGGTCCTTGCGGCCGTTCTCGTTGTCGCAGTACGCCGTACCGGACTCCGCGATCAGCTGCTCCACGAACCACCCGTAGATGGCGGCGTTGAAGCCGTACTGGACCGTCTTCCCACCCTGCTTGATGGTGAGCTTCTTCGCCGCGGCCATGATCTCGTCGAGGTTCGACGGCGGCTTCGAAGGATCGAGGCCGGCCTTCACGAAGGCTTCCTTGTTGATGTACAGCAACGGCATCGACGTGTTGAACGGCATCGAGTTGAGCTTGCCGTCGATCGAGTAGTAGTTCGCGATGTTCGGCTCGATCGAGTCCAGCGTGTAGCCGTCCTTGTCGGCGAAGCTCTGCACCGGCACGGTCTGCTTGGAGTCGATCATGAACCGCGAGCCGATGTCGTAGATCTGTACGACGGAAGGCGTGGTGCCCTGCTGCACCGACGTCTTGTACTTCGTGATCGTGTCGTCGTAGTCGCCCTGGTAGACCGCGGTAACCTCGATCTTGCCGGTGTTGGCCGCGTTGAACGCCTTCACCAGCTTGGTCACGGCCTCGCCGTTGGCACCCTTCATGCCGTGCCAGAAGGTGATCTTGGTGACGCCGCTCGCCTTGTCCAGCGCGTCGGCGCCGGGCGCCTCCTGGCTGCCGGACGACTTGCCGCCGGAGTCACTGCTACCGCAGCCGGCGACCACGAGTGCCGCCACCGCCAGCAGTGCCATCGCGGATGCCGTACGCCGTTGTCGGACTGATCGCATCGCTGTGCCTTTCTTCTGCATTACCGGATCGCGCCCGCGGTCAGCCCGCGGACGATGAAACGCTGGCCGAAGATCACGATGGCCAGCGTCGGGAGGATGGACAAGGTGACGCCGGCGAGGATCAGGCCGGGGTCGGCCGCCTCGGCGTCGTTGAGCTGGCTGATGCCGATCTGCAGCGTGCGGCGGCCGGCCGAGTCGCCGATCAGCAGCGGCCAGAAGAACTGGTTCCAGGCGGACAGGAAGACGTACAGGCCGACCGCCATCAGGGCCGGCTTGTTCAGCGGGATCAGGATCTGGCGGATGAACCGCCAGTGCCCGCAGCCGTCGATGGTGGCCGCGTCGCGCAGCTCGGTGGGGAACTGCAGGAACGACTGCCGGAGCAGGAACACCCCGAACGCGTTGGCCAGGAACGGCAGCACCAGGGCGAGCATCGTTCCGGCGTACGACGCGGTCAGCCGCTCGCCGCCGATCGACCAGCCGGTGATGGTCAGGTAGTTCGGCAGCACGATCGACTCCCACGGCACCATCAAGGTGGCCAGGAAGAGCCCGAACAGCACGGTCCGGCCCCACATCTTCATGAAGACGAACGCGTACGCCGCCAGCACGCTGGTGACCAGCTGGCTGAGGGTGATCACCGAGGTCTGCAGGATCGAGTTCAGATACTGCTGCCCGATCGGGGTCCCGGAGGTCGCCGCATCGTGGTAGTTCCCGGTGAAGAATCCGTGCGGAAAGAGGTCGGGCGGGTACGCCGAGATCTGTCCCGGCGACATGATCGAGCCCGCGATCACGTAGTACACGGGGAAGATCACTGCGATCGCGGCCAGGATCAGTACGGCGTACGTGATCACCCGGCCGACGGTCAGGTTCCTCACTTGTAGTGCACCCGCCTCTCGAGGACGCCGAACTGGATCGCGGTGCAGGCGAGCAGGATCACCAGGAGCACGATCGCCTGCGCGGATGCGGCGCCGAAATCGCTGGCGTTGTTCGCGAACGCGGTGTGGTAGATCGAGTAGACGAGCGTCTTGGTCGACTGCTCCGGGCCGCCTTCGGGCGTCAGGATCTTGATCTGGCCGAAGCCCTGCAGCGACTGGATCGTCGAGATCACCACCAGGAAGAACAGCTGTGGGCCGAGCATCGGCACCGTGATGAACCGCGCCGCCCGCCAGCCGCCCGCGCCGTCCAGCGTGGCCGCCTCGTTGATCTCGGCCGGGATCGCGCCGATTCCCGCGGAGAGCACGAGCACGTTGTAGCCGATGCTCATCCAGACCGTGGTGATCGCGACGCTGATCAGCGCCCAGGACGGGTCCGTCAGCCAGCCGATCCGGTCCACGCCGAACTTGCCGAGCATGCCGTTGGCCAGCCCGATCGCCGGGTTGTAGATGGTCGCGAAGATCACCGACGCGCTGGCGACCGAGAACGCGAACGGCAGCGCGAAGGCGGTCCGGAAGATCCGGATGCCCTTGATGTGCTGCTCGAGCAGCAACACGATCGCGAGCCCGCCCAGGACGCCGGGGATCACGGTCAGCAGCACGAAGGCGAACGTCACCCACAGGATGTGCCGGAACTCGGACGAGCCGAGCATGTCCCGGTAGTGCTGCAACCCGACGAAGGCGTCCGGACGGCCGAACAGGTCGGAGCCGTGCAGCGAGAGCGAGACCGACTTTCCCAACGGCCAGACGATGAACAAGGCGAAGACGACGACACAGGGAGCCAGCATCAGCCAGGACGCCAGCGAGGCAGGGGTCGGCCGGCGACGCGGGCTCGCCGGTACGGAACTAGTAGTCAATCGAATACCTCCAGTAAGGCGCAGTCTTACACCGCCCAGGGCCGTACCGACCCAGCACGCGCCCAGCGGAGTCCCTGCACCGGACGCGAGTGCACTAGGCTCGTGGCCCGTGAAGGTATTGGTCATCGGCTCAGGCGGCCGGGAACACGCACTGGTCTGGGCGTTGAGCTCCGATCCTGATGTCGAGCAGGTCGTCGCGGCCCCGGGTAACCCTGGCATCGCCGCGTTGCAACCGGCGTACGACGGGCAAACGATCGTTTGCCGTCCGGTGGACATCTCGGACCACGACGCGGTCGTCGCGCTGGCGATCGAGGTCGGTGCCGACCTGGTGGTGGTCGGCCCCGAGGCGCCGCTGGTCGCCGGGCTGGCCGATCCGCTCCGCGCGGCCGGCATCGCCGTCTTCGGCCCGTCCAAGCAGGCCGCCCAGATCGAGGGATCGAAGGCGTTCGCCAAGGACGTGATGGCCGCGGCAAGTGTGCCGACCGGCCGGGCCTACGTCTGTACGACGCCGGAGCAGGCCGCCGAGGCGATCGATGCCTTCGGCCCCCCGTATGTGGTGAAGGACGATGCGCTTGCCGCCGGCAAGGGAGTTGTCGTCACCTCCGATCGCGCCGAGGCGCTGGCCCACGCGGCCGAGTGCGACCAGGTGCTGATCGAGGAATTCCTCGACGGGCCTGAGGTTTCGCTGTTCGCGATCACCGACGGCACCACGGTGCTGCCGATGCAGCCGGCCCAGGACTTCAAGCGACTCGGCGACAACGACGAAGGTCCCAACACCGGCGGTATGGGCGCCTACACTCCGTTGCCCTGGGCACCGGAAGGACTGGTCGGGGAGATCACCGAGAAGGTCCTCCAGCCGACCGTCGACGAACTCCGCCGGCGCGGTACGCCGTTCAGCGGCCTCCTGTACGCCGGTCTCGCACTCACCTCGCGCGGCCTCCGGGTGATCGAGTTCAACTGCCGGTTCGGCGACCCGGAGACCCAGGCACTGCTGCCGCTCCTCAAGACTCCGCTCGGCGGCCTGCTGTACGCCGCGGCGAAGGGCAAGCTGGCGGACCTCGAACCGCTCTCCTGGAAGTCGGGTGCTTCGGTCGCGGTGGTCGTGGCGGCCAAGAAGTATCCGTCGAAGCCGCGCAACGGTGACGTGATCACCGGCATCGACCAGGCCGAGGCGGGCGGCGTCCGCGTCTTCCACGCCGGCACCGCGGTCGAGGACGGCGAGGTCGTCACGGCCGGCGGCCGGGTGCTGGCGGTCAGCGGTACCGGCAAGGACCTCGACGAGGCCCGGCAGCGCGCGTACGCCGGGGTCGGCCAGATCCGGATCAAGGGTTCGCAGCACCGGACCGACATCGCTTTGAAGGCGGCGCAGGGCGCCATTCACCTGGTTGGCTAGCCACCTCGTCAGCTAGGGAGCTGTCGAGCCAGGCCGTCCAGGATCAGGGTGAGACCGAACTCGAACTCGTCGCCGAAGTCGTAGCCGGGCTGCAGCACATGCTCGGTCGCGATCTCGACCATGTACGGATACTCCCCGGTCGCGAACAGCTCCATGATCGGTCCTGCCACCTCGGCCGCACTGTCCCGGCCTTCGAACGGCAGCGCCGCTTCCTGCACGGCGAAACCGTAGATGTAGCTGTCGATCAGCGCGTACGCGTGCGCGGTCATCGCGACGGAGAAGCCGGCCGCGCGCCAGGTCGCGAGGTTGGCGTTGTGGTGTTTCAGCGTCGCCGGACCGGGGTTGGTCCGCGACTCCATCAAGGCGATCGCCCACGAGTGCTGCCGGAGTACGGCGCGGGCCGAGTGCGCCCGGCGGCGGATCTCTGCCATCCACTCCCCGTCGGGTGATGGCAGCTCGATCTGGCTGAAGACCAGGTCGACGATGCCGTCCAGGATCTCCGCCTTGTTGGCGAAGTAGTGGTAGACCGACATCGGTTTGACGCCGAGTTCGTCGGCCAGCGACCGGATCGTCAGGCCGGCGATCCCGCCCTTGTCCGCGACCGCGACGGCGCTGCGCAGTACCCGCTCCCGGTTGAGAGGAGCACGTTCCGGAGCTGCTGCTGACCTGGGCATCGTCCTGGACCCTAGCAGTTTCGTACTTAGTACGATAGCGTCCCGTACTAAGTACGGCAGGACTGAACCTGCCGGCCCGGGGAGGGAAGTCATGGGATCGCGCGGAAGTCACGCAACGAGCGAGGTCAGCAGGTCGTCGGCTGGGGGAGCCACGATGCAGGCGGTGTTGCAGGACCGGTACGGCCCGGCCGACGTACTGCGGCTGGAGCAGATCGCCCGGCCCCAGGCAGCGCCGGGCGAGGTGCTGTTGCGGGTTCGGGCGGCCGGCCTCGATCGGGGTGTGTGGCACCTGATGACCGGCCGGCCGTACTTGCTCCGCCTCGCGTTCGGTCTGCGCGGGCCGAAGATCCGGGTCCGCGGCAGCGAGGTCGCCGGCACGGTCGTCGCGGTCGGCTCGGCGGTGACGAGGTTCGCGGTGGGCGACGAGGTGTTCGGGATCGGCATCGGGACCTTCGCCGAGTACGCCGTTGCGCGCGAGGACAAGGTGGCGCTGAAGCCACCGGGTCTCAGCTTCGAGCAGGCCTCAGTGGTGGCGATCTCCGCACTGACCGCGTTGCAGGCCCTTCGGGATGCAGGGAAGATCCAGGCGGGGCAGAAGGTGTTGATCAACGGCGCTTCCGGAGGCGTCGGGACGTACGCCGTACAGCTGGCCAAGGCTTTTGGCGCCGAGGTCACCGGGGTTTGCAGTGCTGCGAAAGCTGACCTGGTCCGGGAGCTCGGGGCTGACCACGTCATCGACTACCGGACGGAAGACTTCGCAGACGGCGTTCACCACTACGACCTGATCGTCGACGTCGGCGGGAACCCGTCGCCCACCCGGCTCCGGCGAGCGCTGACCGCGCGCGGTAGGGCCGTCATCGCCGGTGGCGAGGAAGGCGGCGACCTCACCGGCGGCATGGACCGTCAGTTGCGAGCCTTGCTCCTTTCACTCTTCGTCCGCCAGCGGCTGACCGGCCTTCTCTGCAAGGAGAACGCCGCCGACCTCGAAGTACTCAGGACGATGATCGAAGAGGGTCGCCTGACGCCGTACGTCGAAAGCACCTGCTCGCTCACCGAAGTCCCGGACGCCCTCCGCCGCCTCGAAGCCGGCACCATCCGAGGCAAACTCGCCGTACTACCAGCCACCTCATGACAACTGGCTGCTGGTGAAGGGGTGTAGGCAACCCTGGGGGTGGGGCTTTCCGTATTGAGGGGGACAACGGAGAGTGGGAGGCGCGATGGGTGACCGGGACCGGGAGTACGTCGAGTTCGTCGAGGCGGCGAGCGCGTCGCTGCGGCGGACGGCGTACCTGGTGTGTGGGGACTGGCATCGGGCCGACGACGTGGTCCAGGACGCGCTGTACAAGCTGTACCTGTCCTGGTCGAAGGTGGATCGCAGCGGAAACCCGTTCGCGTACGCCCGCCGCGTCGTCGTGAACGCGGCGCTGGACACCGGCCGCCGCCCCTGGCGCCGCGAAGTACCGACAGACGCACCACCGGACAAGGTTCAGGCCGGCGATCCGGTCGGCGCGCAGGCGGACCGCGACGAAGTCCGTACGGCGCTGGCCGTGCTCGCGCCGCGCCAACGGGCTTGTGTGGTGCTCCGGTACTACGAGGACCTGTCGATCGAGCAGACCGCAGAGATCCTCGGCTGCACCCCCGGCACGGTCAAAAGCCAGGCAGCCCGCGGTCTGGAGACTCTCCGCCACGCGATCAACGAGGCCCGGTCGATCGGCCCGGTCCAGTGAAGGAGAACGAGATGAAAGACCTCCAGGAGCTCGGCGCCGAACTCCACCGGCTGGCGGACGACGATCCGCTGGGCCCGGTCGACGCGGAAGCTTTGCTCCAACGCGGCAAGCGCGGCCGACGACGCCGCAGGGTCGCAGCGATCGGCGGGGTAACGGCAGGCGTGGCTGTGATCGCCACCGCCGCGACCTACCTCCCACATCTCAGCACAACCTCCGGCCAACCCGCCGGCACCAGTCCATCACCGACCACCAGCTTCAGTGAGTCGAGGATCATCAAGGGGCAGAACTCGCGGCCGGTGGATGCTGCGGGAGTCAGCGACTCCACTCTGCTCAGTGCCTGTACTGCGAAGTTGGCTCAGGGCGGGCCGGCCAGATGGCATTCCGCGGCCGGGGTGGATCTCACCGGCTGGCGGGTGATCACGAAGATGACGGCGCCGAGGATCGGGACGGCATTCGTCGCCGCGTCGCCGGACGGCCGGAAGGTCGCGACCTGTGACGTGTACGGGCGATCGATCCCGGCCGGGCAGGGACAGAGCTCCTTCACCCAGGTTCATCCGCCGCGCTCGGCTCCGGCGACCGTGGACCCGAACATGATGGGCCAGGGCAGCACTTGCGCGACAGCGGTTCCGCTTCCGTGCAAGGGATGGCTGCTCCTCGAGGCCGGGCTGGCGCCGAAGGAGGCGGTGAAGCTCCGGATCGACGCCAAGAACGGCCACACCCTGGTCGTACCGATCAAGGACGGCTGGTGGCTCGCACTCTGGCCTACCGGGGCGAACGGACAGATGCCGGCCGACTACCGCTTCTACGACGCGAAGGGTAAAGCCTTGCCGCAAGGCCCGGCCGCGATGGAGAAGATCAGAATCCCCTGATCGGGACACCCGTCGTACGGGGCCTTCCGCTGGGGGAGGGAGAATGGGGGCGTGCCGAACTCCAGTAAGCCCCGGATTCCCAATGTTCTGGCTGCGCGTTATGCCAGTTTGTCGATGGCCGAGTTGTGGTCGCCGGAGCACAAGATCGTGCTCGAGCGGCAGCTGTGGCTGGCGGTGCTGAGTGCGCAGAAGGACTTCGGGGTGGCGGTGCCGGACGGGGTGCTCGAGGACTACCGGCGGGTGCTGAACCAGGTCGATCTGGAGTCGATCGCCGCTCGGGAGCGGGTCACCCGGCACGACGTGAAGGCGCGGATCGAGGAGTTCAACGCCCTCGCCGGTCATGAGCACGTGCACAAGGGGCTGACCAGCCGGGATCTGACCGAGAACGTCGAGCAGCTGCAGATCCGCGCCGGGCTGGAGCTGGTTCGCGACCGGGCTGTGGCGACGGCGGTGCAGCTTGGTCAGAAGGCTGCCGAGCACGCGGCGCTGGTGATGACCGGGCGGTCGCACAACGTCGCGGCTCAGGCGACCACGCTGGGTAAGCGGTTCGCCTCGGCAGCGGACGAGCTGCTGGTCGCGATCGCCCGGCTCGAGGAGCTGATCGAGCGGTACCCGTTGCGCGGCATCAAGGGCCCGGTCGGTACTTCGCAGGACATGCTGGACCTGTTCGGCGGTCAGGAGAAGCAGCTGGCCGGCCTCGAGGCCGAGGTCGCTCAGCACCTCGGCTTCCGGCGTACGTTGACCAGCGTCGGCCAGGTCTACCCGCGCTCGCTGGACTACGAGGTCGTCACCGCACTCGTCCAGCTCGCGGCCGGCCCGTCGAGCCTGGCGACCACGATCCGCTTGATGGCCGGGCACGAGCTCGTCACCGAGGGCTTCAAGGACGGCCAGGTCGGCTCGTCGGCGATGCCGCACAAGATGAACACCCGGTCCTGTGAGCGGGTCAACGGCCTCGCGGTGATCCTGCGCGGCTACGCCTCGATGGCCGGCGAGCTGGCCGGCAACCAGTGGAACGAGGGCGATGTCTTCTGTTCCGTCGTACGGCGGGTTGCTCTGCCCGACGCGTTCTTCGCGCTCGACGGGTTGTTCGAGACCTTCCTGACCGTGCTGGACGAGTTCGGCGTCTACCCGGCCGTGGTGGCTCGCGAGCTCGAGCGGTACCTGCCCTTCCTCACCACCACCAAGGTGCTGATGGCGGCCGTGAAGAACGGCGTCGGCCGGGAGACCGCTCACGAGGTGATCAAGGAGCACGCCGTCGCGATGGCGCTCGACCTGCGCAAGGGATCGTCGGAGAACGACCTGTTCCGCCGGCTCGGCGAGGACGGCCGGCTCGGGCTGACCGAGGCGCAGATCGTCGGCATCGTCGGCGAGCCGCTGTCGTTCACCGGCGCGGCCGTCGCGCAGGTCGCCACCGTGGTCGCCGCGATCGACACGCTGGCCAAGCGGTACCCCGAGGCGGCGGCCTATTCGCCCGGTGACATCCTCTGACTCGTGTACGAACCGCTCACCTGGGTGCTGGTCGCCCTCTCGCTGGCCGCGATGGCCTTCGCGCTGGTGCTGGCCGCGTTGGACCGGCGGATCAACTGGCCGTTGCTCGGTGTCGTCGGGGCGGTCGAGGTCGCCCTGGTGGCTCAGCTCGTGGTCGGCATTGTCCAGCTGGTGGGCAGTGACCGGGATGTGTCCGGCGTGCTGTTCATCGGCTATCTGGTCGCTTCACTGATCGTGTTGCCGATCGGCGCCCTCTGGGCGCTCGCGGAGAGCAGCCGATGGGGAGCGGGAGCGCTGGCGATCGCCTGCCTGGTGATCCCGGCGCTGGAGCTCCGGATCTACGAAGTCTGGACCGGCTGAGATGGCCGATGCCGAGGCGACCAGGCACGGGCCCGGGCGGATCTTGATCCTGGTCTACGGGATCTTCGCGCTGGCGGCGACGGCGCGGGCCGGCGTACAGATCGCCACGCAGTACTCCGAGGCGCCGCTCGCTTATCTCCTGTCGGCCGTTGCCGCGGTCATCTATTGCGCCGCGACCTTCGCGCTCGCGCGCGCGACCGTTGTGTCGCGCAAGGTGGCGACGGTTGCGATCGTCGTCGAGCTGGCCGGCGTGCTCGGGATCGGCGCCTTCAGCTACGCCGCTCCGGACGACTTCCCGGACCAGACAGTCTGGTCGCACTTCGGTCAGGGCTACGGGTTCGTCCCACTGGTGTTGCCGATTCTCGGGTTGCTCTGGCTGCGCCGTACCGCCAAGAACTGACTCCCAGCGAACTGCCAGCTCGGCACAGGGAGTGACTCAGGTTCACCGGACAGCATCGGTTACATGCAGAATTCAGGTCATCCTCGGGTCGAGATCGTCGTACCCGTCAAGAACGAGGAGTACGACCTCGGCCCCAACATCCGCCGGTTGCGGGAGTTTCTGGACACCGCGTTCCCGTTCGCGGCCGAGGTCTGCATCGCTGACAACGGCAGTACGGACGCCACCTACGAGATAGCGGCTTTGCTGGCCACCGAACTGCCCGGCGTCCGGGTGGTCCGGATCGAGCAGCCGGGACGCGGCCGGGCGCTGAAGCAGGTCTGGTCGACCAGTGACGCGGAAGTCCTCGCGTACATGGACGTTGACTTGTCGACAAATCTCAACGCCCTGCTGCCACTGGTCGCACCGCTGGTCGCCGGGCACAGTGATGTTGCCATCGGCACCCGGTTGGCGCGTGGCTCGCGCGTCGTCCGGCGGCCCCTGCGGGAGGCGATCTCGCGCGGCTACAACCTGTTGCTCAGGGCAACTCTCGCGACCGGCTTCTCCGATGCGCAGTGTGGGTTCAAGGCGATCCGCCGCGACGTCGCGGTCGAGCTGCTGCCGCTGGTCGAGGACACCAGCTGGTTCTTCGACACCGAGTTGCTGGTGCTGGCCGAACGGGCCGGCCTGCGGATCCACGAGGTCCCGGTCGACTGGGTCGACGACCTGGACTCGCGGGTCAAGATCGCGAAAACGGTTGCCGAGGATCTGCGGGGGATCGCCCGGATGAGCCGCAGCCGGGTCGACCTCGAGCCGGTACGCCGTACGTTCGGCCGCCCGTCGATCGCCGACCCCAAGACCGCGCTCGCCGCTCGGGTCCTGCGATTCTGCGTCGTCGGGGCGCTGAGCACCCTCGCGTACGTCCTCCTCTACCTCGTACTGCGGCACGCGATGCCCGCCCAGGTTGCCAATCTCCTGGCCCTGCTGGTGACCGCTGTCGGAAACACCGCGCTCAATCGCCGGGTCACCTTCGGCGTACGCGGAGGGCGGAACGGCGTACGGCATCAACTGCGTGGCCTGGTCACCTTCGCCATCGGCTGGAGCTTGACCGCGTCGTCGTTGTGGTTGCTGCACACCGCGGTCGCCGTACCGGCCCGCGGGCTGGAGATCTTCGTGCTCACGGCCGCGAACCTGGCCGCGACGCTGGTCCGCTTCAGCCTCTTCCAGAGCTGGGTCTTCAACGACGAGGCGCCCACTCTTCCCTCCTTCGAAACCTCTGCACTGATCGACAACACCCGGAGTCACTGATGAGTACCCTGACCGAACCGAGAACCATCGCGCCACCACGGCGCGCCCTGACCACCTCACTGGCGATCAGCCGGGAGAAGGCGGTGTTCGGCGCCCTTTTGTTGCTGACAGCAATCGCCTACTTGTGGGGATTGTCCAAGAACGGCTACGCCAACGAGTACTACGCGGCGGCCGTGCAGGCCGGCTCGACCAGCTGGAAGGCCTGGTTCTTCGGGTCGTTCGATTCGTCGAGTTTCATCACCGTCGACAAGACCCCGGCCTCGTTGTGGGTGATGGGATTGTCCGGCCGGATCTTCGGCTTCGGCGTCTGGAGCATGCTGATCCCGCAGGCCCTGATGGGTGTCGCCAGCGTCGGGATTCTCTACGTGTCCGTACGCCGGTGGTTCTCAGCCAACGCCGCCTTGCTCGCCGGAGCCGTGCTCGCGTTGACGCCGGTCGCCGTACTGATGTTCCGCTTCAACAACCCGGATGCGTTGCTGATCCTGTTGCTGGTTGGTGGTGCTTGGGCGGTGACGCGGGCGATCGACTCGGTCGACCATGCCGGGCGCTGGATGGCGCTGGCCGGGATGTTCGTCGGGTTCGGATTCCTCACCAAGATGCTGCAGGCGTTCCTGGTGCTGCCTGCTTTCGGGCTGGCGTACTTGATCGCCGGCAAGCCCGCGCTCGGGAAGCGGGTTGTGCACAGCGTGATCGCTCTGGGCGCGATGATCGTCAGCGCGGGGTGGTGGGTCGCGATCGTCGAGCTGCTGCCGGCGTCGGCGCGGCCGTATGTCGGTGGGTCGTCGACGAACAGCATTCTCGAGCTGACGCTGGGCTACAACGGGCTCGGGCGGTTGACGGGCGACGAGACCGGGTCGGTCGGCGGTGGGGTCGGCAATCCTGGGTGGGGTGGTGCGACTGGGTTGCAGCGGTTGTTCGGTGGGGAATTCGGTAGTCAGATTGCTTGGTTGTTGCCTGCGGCATTGTTGTCGCTTGTTGTGCTGCTGGTTGCTCCTGGGCGCGCTGGGCGTACGGACAAGACGCGTGCGTTCGCGGTGTTGTGGGGCGGCTGGTTGGTCGTTACCTTTCTGGTCTTCAGTTATATGCAGGGGATCATCCATCCGTATTACATGATTGCGCTGGCTCCGGCGATGGCGGCGTTGGTCGGTGCTGCTGCTTCGATTCTTTGGCAGCGACGGACCGAGTGGTTGCCTCGGGCAGCTCTTGCCGGAGGCGCCATCTTGACTGCTGGTTGGAGCTTCTCGTTGCTCAACGCAACGCCGACTTGGCAGCCCTGGTTGCGGTGGACCGTGCTGCTGGCTGGCGTGGTTGGTGCTGGAGCGGTGTTGCTGCTGCCGGAACTGCAGTTGCGTCGTACTGCGGTGCGCCGGGCTGGGTTGTTCGCCGGAGCACTGCTGGCTTTGACGGCACTCGCCGGGCCTGCGGCGTACTCGGTGCAGACCATCAGCACCGCACACGCTGGAGCGATCCCGACAGCTGGTCCGGCCGGCGCCGGTGGGTTCGGCGGACGCGGCGGCTTCGGCGGACGAATGGGCACGCCGCCCGGTGGGACCACTGGCCAGCCCCCCGGCACCACGACCGGGCAGGGTGGCACGACCGGCCAAGGCGCGACCGGGCAGGGTGCAACTGGTGCTCCGACTCAGGGTGGTGGCGGTGGGATGGGCGGCTTCCTTGGTGGGGGCGGGACCAGCGGCGTCTCGAGTGAGCTGATCACGCTGCTGCAGCAAGGCGCCAAGGGTTACACCTGGGCTGCGGCGGCCGTGACGGCGAACGGTGCGGCGCCGGTACAGATCGCGGCCGAGGTGCCGGTGATGGCGATCGGCGGGTTCAACGGGACCGACCCGGCGCCGTCGCTCGCCGAGTTCCAGCAATTGGTTGCCCAGGGCAAGGTGCACTACTTCATCGGCAGCGGTGGTGGCGGCTTCGGCGGCGGTCGCGGTGGCACCTCGAGTGAGATCAGCACCTGGGTCGCCCAGAACTTCCAGGCGCAGACCATCGGCAACACCACCATCTACGACCTCACCACCAACTGACCGCCCCAACCTTCCTCGGAGTACGCAATGACACAAAACCCCAACACCCCGCAAATGCCCCAGTGGATGGCTGGAAGCCAGCCCCCAGCAGGTCAACACGTGGCAGCCCAGCAACTCGGCGCGCAGGCACCAGGCCAGCAACCCGGCGCACAGGCACCAGGCCGGCAACCCGGCGCACAGGCAGCAGGCCAGCAGGCGTACGCCGGTGAGCAGCCGGCCGCCGCGACGCACGTGCCGGGGGCGACCGCGCCTTTGCCGGGCGGAGCCGTTGGGGCTCCGGGTGGGCAGATGGCTTCTGCGGCGGGGAAGGCGCGGTGGCGGTCGTCCGACGGGAAGCCGACTGGTCTGGCGTTGGCCGGAGCGGGATCGCTGCTCGCAGTACTGGCGTTCCTTGGTGGGACGGCTGTCGGACATGCGTGGGGCAGTGGCACCTCGCCTACTGACCAGACGCAGTTCGGTGGACCAGGCGGCGGTCGCTTCCGCCAGCTCCCCGGCCAGCAGGGCGGCACCGGCACCCTCCCCGGCCAAGGCACCGTGCCCGGCCAAGGACAAAGTCAAGGCCAGCGGCAGAGCCAAGGGCAAGGTCAGAGCCAAGGGCAAGGTCAGGGGCAAGGGACCGACCCGAACCAGCAACCGGCAACCCCGCCGAGCACCGGGACCCAGGACTCGGGTCTCCCCAGCCAGACCCACCCCGACGGCCAGACCCGTACCACCTAACCCGACCGGACCGCGCCCCAGGCGACGAACAGGCGGGTCACCTCCTCGTCTGATGCTTAGCCCCCTGCTATAGCAGGGGGCTAAGCACGCCACGGGGAGTGAACCCCGCAAGGCAGAGGCGTCGGGGCAGAGGTGCGGGGGAGGGGGAGAGGGGAGATGCATTCGGTGGGATGGGCGGGGGTGCGGGGGTTGAGTCGACGCAGGGTTGTCGGGTGAAGGCATGGTGGGGTAGACCAGCGCTAGGGGTGGTCCAGTGGGTGGGACGACACGCTAGGGGTTCCGCTGGGCGGGTTGTGGGGTAAGGATCGGGGCGTGGAATGGTCGAACGTCACCTGGTTCCTGACTGCCCTGGGCGCCGTCGTCGTACTTCTGACGCGTATCCGGCTCGGCGGCGACACCGGCGATGGCCACCGGGCCAGCGGTGTTTCGAGCTTTTCGTCTGCCCTGGTGAGGATCCACACCACGGTCGGCGTACTGACCCTGCTCGGCTGGATCGTTGCCCTCGTCACCGGTCAGCGGCTGCTCGCGCTCGGCGCGCTCGCCGGGTGGTGGCTGCTGGCAATCGTCGGTTTGTTGCTGCTGGCCCGTTGGCTGCCCAGCGCGAGCAAACACGCGAAGGGTGCGGCCGCCGACGCCTGGGGCTCCGGGGCTGGTCTGTCCGTCCTCGGGCACGTCGGAATGGTGGTCGGCGTCGCCTACTTCACCTTCGTCGCTGTCACCGAGCGTCTCTGAGACCTGCGAGCAGAGCAGAGAGAGTACGCCGTACTGCGTGCTCGTACGCCTCCGTCGACAACGTGGTGCCGGCGCCGGCGAGGCGGTCGTAGAGGAGACCGTCCATCATCGCGGCGACCGGCCAGGCGACCTCGGCGGCGTCCGGGATACCCAGGGCGTCGAGCATCCCCGCGAGACCGTCGCGGAGTTGCCGCCCGCCTTGGACGATCGCATCCTGGAGCTCCGGTTGCCGTCGCGCCTCCAAGGACAGCTCGTACCGCGCCGCGAGGTCGTCCGCCCGCTCCTGCGCAAGCCCGACCACCATCATCACGAGGAACTCCTCCAACGGACCCTCCGGCGACGGGGTGGTGGCGGTGAGGTCGCGGGTGAGCATGCGGTGGACGCAGGCGGTGAGGAGGGCGTTGCGAGTGCGGAGGTAGTACGAGGTGGAGCCGGGTGGGAGGCCGGCTTCGGCGTCGACGGCGCGGTGGGTGAGTCCGCGGAGTCCCCGGGTGGCGACCAGGTGGATGGCCGCGTCGGCGATCGCGTCCTGGCGGTCCTCGCCCAGTGGCAGTTTCGGCACGGCGTGAAGTCTACCCATCACGACTCTACAGCTGTAGAGTCACGAGCATGAGGACAGCAATCGTGGTGGGGGCGGGGATCGGTGGGGTGACGGCGGCCGTCGCGCTGGAGCGGTGCGGCTGGCAGGTCACGGTGCTCGAACGGGCGCCCGAACTCGGCGAGGTCGGCGCGGGGATCTCGGTCTGGCCGGGCGCGGCCGGTGTGCTGGCGGAGTTCGGCGTCGACGGCGTACGGAAGGATGCGGCGGCGGGCGCCGCGGTCGGGATGCGACGACCGGACGGCCGCCTGGTGGTCGAGGGTCTGGACCTCGGCGTCGAGATGCCGGTGATGATCCACCGGGCCCGGCTGCACGAGTTGATCGTTGACGCGCTGGGGGACGCGGTGACGATCCGCACCGGGATCACCGTCGCCGAGGTGAGCCAGAACGTCGCGGGAGTCACAGTCAGGGGCATCCCGCGAGATGCGGCCGGCGGTTCGCAGTACGAGGAATTCACGGCGGATCTGGTGGTGGCTGCGGATGGGATCCGGAGCATCATGCGCGCGACGCAGCCGCGGTACTCGGGCTATACGGCGTACCGGGGGATTGCTGACGTCGAGGTCACCGAGGGCGGGGGCGAGACGTGGGGGCGCGGGCAGCGGTTCGGGTTCGCGCGGCTGATCGACGGGCGGATCTACTGGTACGCCACGCTCAACCGCCCGGCCGGTCAACCGGGTGATCCTCGTGCCGACGTCATCGCGGCGTTCAGCAATTGGCACGACCCGATCCCGCTGCTCCTCGACAAGACCGAGAAAGTCCTGCAGAACGACATCTACGACCTGAAGACGCCGCTGACCCCGTTCGTCGACGGCCGGATCGTGTTGCTCGGCGACGCGGCGCACGCGATGACGCCGAACCTCGGCCGCGGTGCCTGCTCCGCCATCGAGGACGCCGGCGCCCTCGCCAGACACCTCCGCGAAGCACCGGATCTGGACACCGCACTCAGCCGGTACGACGGGGAGCGGCGACCCGTCACGACCAAGCTGGTGAAACGCTCGCGGGCCATCGGCACGCTCGGCCAACTCGACAACGCCCTGCTCTGCGCAGCCCGGGACGGGCTCCTCGGACTGGCGGGCAAGGCGGCCTCGTTGCGGGGGAAGCGACGCCGGGTGGAACAATCCCGGGTGTGACCACTCTTCCGCAGGCCGCCGAGATCCCTGGTGCGAAGCATCTCCACTCCGGCAAGGTCCGGGACCTGTACGAGCTGGAGTCCGGCGAGCTGCTGATGGTCGCCAGCGACCGGATGAGCGCGTTCGACTGGATCCTCAGCACGCCGATCCCGGACAAGGGCAAGGTGCTCACGGCGATGAGCCTGTGGTGGTTCGAGCAGCTGGGCGTGCCGAACCACATCGTCTCGACCGACGTACCGGCCGAGCTGGCCGGCCGCGCAGTGATCTGCGAGAAGCTCGAGATGTTCCCGGTCGAGTGCGTGGCCCGCGGATACCTCAGCGGCAGCGGTCTTCTCGACTACAACGCGACCGGCGAGGTCTGCGGTATCCCGCTGCGCTCCGGCCTGGTCGAGGGCTCCCGGCTGGACGAGCCGATCTTCACCCCGGCCAGCAAGGCCGACCTGGGCGAGCACGACGAGAACGTCTCGTACGACGCGGTCGTGGCGACCGTCGGCGCGGAGACCGCCGAAGCGCTGCGGACGCTGACTCTCGACCTCTACACCCAGGCGCACGGGATCGCCGAGCAGCGCGGGATCATCCTGGCCGACACCAAGTTCGAGTTCGGCGCCCGCGCGGACGGCACGATCGTGCTCGCCGACGAGGTGCTCACGCCGGACTCGAGCCGGTTCTGGCCGGCCGACCAGTGGGAGCCGGGCAAGCAGCAGCCGTCGTACGACAAGCAGATCGTCCGGGACTGGCTGCAGTTCGAGTCGGGCTGGGACCGGCACTCGGGCGAGGCGCCGCCGCCGCTGTCCGACGAGGTGATCGAGCGCACCCGCTCGTCGTACATCAACGCCTACGAGCAGCTCACCGGGCGCACCTTCAGTTAGAAGAGGCCGACGCCCAGCGCCAGGGTGATGAAGCGGGCGAGCCGGCCGACCAAGGTCGAGAGGCTGAAGGTCAGCACACCCATCCGGCTGGCACCGCCGATCAGCGCCACGCCGTACAGGGGTGGGATGCCGACCGACGCGCTGAGCAGCGTCACCGGGATGCCCCAGCGGCGGTCGCTCATCGCGTCGAGCAGCCGCTTGCTGACGCCCCGGTTCCACTGGACGAACCGGCCCCAGCGGGTGCCGAGGTCCACCGGCTTGGGCTCTTTCGACTTCTTCGCCGCGTAGCCGGGCCGGTACCGGACGGCCAGGAACATCGCCACCTTGCCGAGCGTCTGACCGACCGAGACACCGATCGCGGCGACCACCGGATCCAGCGCGCCGGAGCCGCCCCCGACCAGGACGTAAGCCTCCGCGTTCATCACAGGGATGACGGCGGACCCGATCCCGAAGCCCACCGCCAGCGCCAGTTGCCAGACCCACATGCCCTAGAGGTTATGCGGCGATGCCTTCCCGATCAGGGAGGCCAGCACCACTTCGGGGTGAACTCAGCGCCACCCTCAGCTCGACCGGAGGTTCTCCGGGGCGACGGCTTCGTGCACATGCCCACGCAGCAGGTACGCGGCCAGGCCCGCGATCAGCCAGGCCAGCCCGGCGCCCACGACGGCGACTGCCAGGGTCGCGAGCAGCCCGGGAGTCTGGTCGGGCCCGAACCGGTCCCGCGACGTGAGGTCGGCGTACAGCAGGCCACCGATCAGCAGGCCGGAGCCGGTGGCCCAGGTGATGCTCGATGTGAGCTGGTAGCGCACCGAGGCGCGGAGCTGCCGCTCGCCGACACCGAGGACGTTTAATGCGGCCAGCTGCCGCCGCTGGTCGAGGAGGTCATCAGCGGTGCCCGCCAGCAGCGAGACGCTCGCGATCACGGCGATGAACACCGCCGCTCCCGCCGCGAAGATCAGTCCGGGCACATGGAAGCTGATGTCGTACGCGTCGTTGGGCCGGAGGAGTTCGATCGTCATCGAGACCACGAAGCCGACCGCCGCACCGGCCAGCACCAGCACTGAAAGAGTGCGCCCGTGCGGCCGGACCGTCCGGAGCAGGCGTCCTCCCGCGAGCACCTTCAGCGGGTTGCTCGAGCGTTCCAGCCGGCTGCCCTGCCAGGCGACCAGCAAGGTGGGCAACGCCAGACAGATGACGAGGAGGCCGAGACCGAAGGGCACCAGTACGGCGATGAACTGCCTATTGATGAGATGACTGAGCAGGATCAGCCCGACACCGGCAGCGCCGGCTACGGCCGCCCGGATGACGTTGAGCCCTTTCGCCTGCCGCACCGGTGGCTCCGCGATCACCCCACGTCCGAGCAGAGCTCCGACCCCGGCCGCGGTGGCAGTCAGGACTGCGGCCACGATCGGCCAGGCCGCCAGATCCATCGTGTTGACCGGCGGCAGCACCCGGCCGGTCCGGGGCAGCGCCTGGATCGCCAGCGCGAGCAGGAGATAGAGCGGACCGGCCAGGATGCCGCCGATCAGGCCGCCGATCCCGGCATCGACGGCGCCGAGGCCGCGAACCTGGCCGGGAGTCGCACCGGCCAGCCGGAACGCGGCAAGTCGGCGGTCGCGAGCCGCAGTACCGAGCTTCAAGGCCTGGAAGGCCAGCAGGCAGCATGAGGCAGCCAGCAGAACAGCAGCGAAGGCGACGCCGGTGCGGAGACCGTCCTCCTGGAGGTAGTCGCTCAGCTTGTCCGAGGAGTAGTACCCGCGGTAGCCGAGGCGCTTGATGCGCCAGGCAGCGATCAGGAAGGCGCCGGCGATCGCGATGGTGGCTACCAGGAGCCGGAAGCGGCTGCGGTCGGTGGCAGAGCGCGGGCGGGCCAGCTCGAAGAGTGTGGCGGGGCTCATGACAGCGCCACCTCATGCTGTACGACGCCGTCGCGCAGGCGGACCTCGCGGTCGGCGTACGCGGCGACCATGTTGTCGTGGGTGACGAGCACCAGCGCAGCGCCGCCGACGCGGACGGAGGAGAGCAGCAGTTCCATCATCTGCTCGCCGGCCAGGCTGTCCAGACTGCCGGTGGGCTCGTCGGCGAACACGATCGCCGGCCCGGTCACCAGAGCCCGTGCCACGGCCGCCCGCTGGTTCTGACCGCCTGAAAGCTCGCCCGGTACGGCGGTGGCGTCCGCTCCGACTCCGACTCGCTCCAGCCACTCCTGCGCGGCCCGGCGGGCTCCGGCGCGGTCATGGCCCTCCAGGAGCAACGGCAGCGCAACGTTGTCGATCAGCGTGAGGTCAGGGACCAGCTGGCCGAACTGGAGCACGATGCCGGCCTGCGTACGCCGTAGTCGCGTCCGCACGGTCTCGGAGAGGTCCGCGAGGTTCTGCCCGGCCAGCTGGACCGTGCCCGCGTGCGGCCGGAGGATGCCGGCGGCGCAGTGCAGCAAGGTCGACTTGCCACAGCCGCTCGGACCGGTGATGGCCACGACTTCGCCGGGTTCGACCTTGAGCGAGACTCCGCGCAGGGCCACATCACGACGGTAGGCGTACTCCACCCGGAGCAGCTCCAGGGCGAGGTCGGTCATCGACGGGTCTCCTTCAGTTCGGTGATTCGGTCCATCGCGCCGTCGAGCCAGCGCAGATCGGCATCGAGGTGGACGGCCACGAAATCCCGGACCAGCCGGGCCGGGGTGTCGTCGGTCTGGTCATGGTTGGCGGCCCGCAGTTCGCGGATCCGGCGTAGGTGGCTTGATCGCTGCCGGGCCAGGAAGGCGGTCGCGTCCTCGCCGGTGTGGATGGTCGCGACCACCTTCCGGACCATCTCGTCGACCGCGCCGAGCGCAGGCTGGATCGGCTCGGCCAGCCAGTCGGCCAGGTGCCGCCGGCCCTTCTCGGTGAGTCCGTACACGGTGCGTTCGGGGCCACCCTCCGAGCCACGATCCACCACCTCGACCAGCTCGTCACGCTCCAGCCGGGACAGCGTCGTGTACACCTGCCCGAAGGCCAGCGGGCGGCTGTCCGGGAACCAGGCGTCATGCCCGCGTTTGACGTCGTACCCGTGGGCGGGACCGCTGTGCAGCAGTCCCAGAACGAGTTCAGCAGTTGCCATGGGGAGGACTATACACACGATGTATGTACTCAGTGAATAGTCGTCGATGCGGGAGTTCCAGGCGTCGGTCGGTAGGATTCAGCCCGTCAGCGCCGCATCGAAACCAGGAGTGTCAGTGGCCCGCGTTGTCGTGGACGTCATGCTCAAGCCCGAGATTCTCGACCCGCAGGGCAAGGCGGTGCACGGTGCGTTCGGCCGGCTCGGCTTCGACGGCGTGGCCGATGTCCGTCAGGGCAAGCGGTTCGAGATCACCCTGGACGGTGAGGCGACCGAGGAGAAGGTCGCCGAGATCCGCAAGGCAGCGGACACGCTGCTGGCCAACCCGGTGATCGAGGACTACACCCTGCACGTGGAGGCCGACGCCTGATGAAGATCGGGGTCGTCACCTTCCCGGGCTCACTCGACGACGCGGACGCCCGCCGCGCGGCCGCGGTCGCCGGTGCCGAGGCGGTCGCGCTCTGGCACGGCGACGCCGACCTGCACGGCGTCGACGCGGTGGTGCTGCCGGGCGGCTTCTCGTACGGCGACTATCTCCGGGCCGGCGCCATCTCCCGGTTCGCCCCGGTGATGGAGACCATCATCAAGAAGGCCGGTGAAGGGCTGCCGGTGCTCGGGATCTGCAACGGCTTCCAGGTGCTCTGCGAGTCGCACCTGCTGCCCGGCGCGCTGATCAAGAACAACCACCGCAAGTTCATCTGCAAGGACCAGCCGCTGCGGATCGAGAACAACCGCACCGCCTGGACCAGCGACTACGACGCGAACCACGAGATCACCATCGTGCTGAAGAACCAGGACGGCGGCTACGTCGCCGACGAGGCCACCCTGGACCGGCTCGATGGCGAAGGCCTGGTCGTCGCGCGCTACCTGGAAGACAATCCGAACGGGTCGTACCGCGACATCGCCGGGATCAGCAACGAGCGCGGCAACGTGGTCGGCCTGATGCCGCACCCGGAGCACTGCGTCGAGACCCTGACGGGTCCGAGTACGGACGGCCTGGGCTTCTTCACCTCGGTGCTCAAGGCCGTCGTCTCCTCCTGATGACGTTGCGTGGAGTGCGGCGGCTGCTGGTGTGCGCCGCCGCCCTCCTGACCCTGAGTGCAACAGCCGGTACTGCGTACGCCGCGTCGCCCGAATCCGATTCCGCACCGGTGATCGTGATCGGCGTGCCCGGGCTCAGCTGGAACGACCTGTCGGCGTCGCCCGAGCTGGCCCGGTTGATCGACTACGCGAACGTCGGCTCGATCACCGTGAAGACCGCCGGGCCGCATACCTGCCCGATCGACGGCTGGCTGACGATCAGCGCCGGGACCCGGGCCTGGGGAAGTGTTCCGGACCAGGCCTGCGGTGACCTTCCAGCTGTTGCCGACGGCAAGATCGCTGACTGGCAGACGTACCTGAACCGCCAGGCCGATCACCACACCGGCGCCCCTCTAGGTCGCCTCGCGGAGAGTCGAGCGGGCGTCTGCGGCTTCGGTCCCGGCGGCGCCATCGCGACCGCCAACAGCGACGGCACCGTCGCCAACTGGAAGCCGGCCTTCGACCCGGCCACGCTGGATGCGAACTGCAGCGACGCGATCATCGACGCCGGCGCACTGCCGTTGCGTGAGGGCCGCGACGAGGCACGCAAGAACCTCGCCAACCTCGTCGGCCAAGCGAAGTCGGCCATGCCGGACGCCTCGGTGCTGTTGGTCGGGGTCAGCCAGGAGATAGCCATTGCTCACCAAGAGCCGCTGGTCGCCCTGCAGATCCCGGCAGACGAGCCCGGTTCCCGGTGGCTCACCAGTGAATCCACTCGGCGGCCCGGCCTGATCCAGCTCACCGACGTGACCGCGACCGTACTGCGCGGCGAGGCGACCGAGCTGGACCCTGCTGGATCAGAGCAGCCTGGTCCGCTCGACGGCAACCAGATCTCTGTCGGTGGTGGCAAGCACGGCACCGCTGCCGCGGTGATCGAGGATCGGCTCGACACGAACGAGCGGTTCGAACACCCGCGGCCGATGTTGATCGCCGTCGCGATGACGTTGCTGGCGGCACAGCTGCTGGCACTCGGCTGGTTCCTGGTCACTCGCAGCAGGCGGGCGCGTAGTACGAGTGAGTTCACTATGTTGGCGCAGGGCGGGTTCTTCATCGCAGTGTTCTTGTCTACGGCAACAGTGTGGTGGCGGTGGCCGTCTCCTGGATTGTCCCTTTACCTTGTGGTGCTGGCGATCAGTGCTGTCTTTGCCGGTCTGGCCAGGGCGTTCTTGAAGCAGTACGCCGGACTGGGGATCCTGCTGGCGGCGTACGGGATCTTGCTGGTCGATGGTGTGCTGGGGACTCCGCTGCAGTTCGGCAGCATGTTCGCTGACGGTCCGGTGATCGGCGGCAGGTTCTACGGCTTCGGCAACTCGACATTTGCCACGCTGGCTGTTGCTGCGCTCGTCACTGCGGGTTGGGTGGCGCAGAAGCTGCTTGACCGAAGCAGGGTCCAGGCTGCGCTCGCAGTACTGGTGATTGGCGGTCTGGCGATCATCGTGGACGGCAAGCCCGGTTGGGGCACCGACTTCGGTGGCATCATCGCGCTGACTCCCGCAGTACTGCTGCTGGCCTGGCTGACCTGGCGCGGCAGCATCTCGCTGAAGGCACTGGTCGCTATCGGTGTCGTCGGAGTGCTCGCTGTATCGGCAGTAGCGTTCCTGGACTACCTGCGACCTGCGGATCAGCGCAGTCACTTCGGCACTTTCGTAGCGCGGCTGCTGGACGGCGACGGCGGCGACGTGATCATCCGCAAGCTTCAGATGTCACTGGCCTTCTTCCACACGCCAGCGGGCTGGTTCATGCTCGCCGGCGTCCTGCTGGCGATGTCCGCGACCGTCTGGCCCGCCAAAGTGCCTTTCGAGACCTACCGCCGGTACTACGTGAGCCAACCGATGATCAGGCCGACCCTGCTCGCGCTGTCCACCTGCGGCCTCGTCGGCATGCTCCTCAACGACGCCGGCGTCGCCTTGCCCGCGATCATGGCCGGCTTCGTCCTTCCCTTACTTGTAGCTCACCTGCTTGCAGCAGCTACCGTTTCACCCGAGTCCCACCTAGTTCAGGAGTCATCAAGTGTCGACCGACACCGTCAGTAACGCGACCAGTACGCCGGACGTGGAGCAGCCGTGGGCGGAGCTCGGGCTGAAGCCGGACGAGTACCAGCGGATCCGCGACATCCTGGACCGGCGGCCGACCAGCTGCGAGCTGGCGATGTACTCGGTGATGTGGAGCGAGCACTGCTCGTACAAGTCCTCCAAGGTGCACCTCAAGCGCTTCGGTGAGATCCCGCAGGAGACCCCGGCCGGCAAGATGCTCGCCGGGATCGGCGAGAACGCCGGCGTGATCGACATCGGTGAGGGCTACGCCGTCACCTTCAAGGTCGAGTCGCACAACCACCCGTCGTACGTCGAGCCCTACCAGGGCGCGGCGACCGGGGTCGGCGGCATCGTCCGCGACATCCTCGCGATGGGCGCCCGCCCGGTGGCGGTGATGGACCCGCTGCGGTTCGGCCCGCTGGACGCGCCGGACACCAAGCGCGTGCTGCCGGGGATCGTGTCCGGCGTCGGTGGCTACGGCAACAGCCTCGGCCTGCCCAACATCGGCGGCGAGGTCGTCTTCGACGCGACGTACCTGGGCAACCCGCTGGTCAACGCGCTCTGCGTCGGTGTGATGCGGCACGAGGACCTGCACCTGGCGAACGCGACCGGCGTCGGCAACCAGATCATCCTGTACGGCGCGAAGACGGGCGGCGACGGGATCGGCGGTGTTTCCGTGCTGGCGTCGGAGACCTTTGCCGACGGCGGCCCGACCAAGCGTCCCGCCGTACAGGTCGGTGACCCGTTCATGGAGAAACTGCTGATCGAGTGCACGCTCGAGCTGTTCGCGGCCCGGATCGTCGAAGGCATCCAGGACCTCGGTGGCGCGGGGCTGTCCTGTGCGACCTCCGAGCTGGCCAGCGCGGGTGACGGCGGCATGCACGTCTCGCTCGACAAGGTGCCGCTGCGCGACGCTTCGCTTGCTCCGGAAGAGATTCTGATGAGCGAGTCGCAGGAGCGGATGATGGCGGTCGTCACTCCTGAGAACGTCGAGCAGTTCTTGAAGATCTGCGCGAAGTGGGACGTGCAGGCCGATGTGATCGGTGAGGTCACCGACACCGGATTGCTGCAGATCGACTGGCACGGCGAGCGCGTCGTCGACGTACCGCCGCGGACGGTCGCGCACGACGGCCCGGTCTACGAGCGCCCGTACGCCCGGCCGGCCTGGATGGACGAGTTGCAGGCCGACGGCGCCGAGAAGTTGCCGCGGGCAACCACTGGTGAGGAGCTGCGGGACACGCTGCTCAAGCTGATCGCGTCGCCGAACCTGTGTGACAAGTCCTGGGTCACCGACCAGTACGACCGGTACGTGCTCGGCAACTCGGTGCTCGCGCAGCCCGAGGACAGCGGGATGATCCGGGTCGACGAGACGAGTGGCCTCGGCGTCGCGGTCTCCACCGACTGCAACGGGCGCTTCGCCAAGCTCGACCCGTACACCGGCGCCAAGCTCGCGCTCGCCGAGTCCTACCGCAACGTCGCCACCACGGGCGCCCGGCCGGCCGCGGTGACCGACTGCCTGAACTTCGGTTCGCCGGAGGACCCGGGCGTGATGTGGCAGTTCTCCGAGGCCATCCGCGGTCTCGTCGACGGATGCATCGAGCTGGGCATCCCGGTCACCGGCGGCAACGTGTCGTTCTACAACCAGACCGGCGAGACCCCGATCCTGCCGACGCCGGTGGTCGGCGTCCTGGGGGTCATCGACGACGTCACCCGCCGTACGCCGATCGGCTTCACCGCCGACATGGAGGGCCACCAGCTCTACCTGCTCGGCGAGACCGAGGAAGAGCTGTCCGGTTCCGAGTGGGCGCACGTCATCCACGGTCACCTCGGCGGTCGCCCGCCGGCCGTCGACCTGGCGGTCGAGGCACAGCTGGCGGACATCCTGATCAACGCGTCCCGCGACGGCCTGATCGACGCGGCGCACGACGTCAGCGACGGCGGTGTCGCCCAGGTGCTGGTCGAGTCCGCGCTGCGCGGCGGCGTCGGGGCGCGGGTGTGGGCGCCGGACGGTCTCGACCCGTTCCTGTTCCTGTTCGCCGAATCGGCCGGCCGCGCGGTCGTCGCCGTACCGCGGACCGAAGAGGTCCGGTTCACCGACATGTGCACCGCGCGCCGCTTCCCGCACACCAAGATCGGCGTTGTCACCGGCGAGTCCCTCGACGTGCAGGACCAGTTCGAGGTCTCGCTGGCCGACCTCCGCTCGGTGTGGAGCGCGACGCTGCCCGCCGCTCTCGGATGATCTGGGAGGACGCGCAGCTGCTCGGCGGCCAGGTCTATCGATCCCGGCCGCCGAGTGACGCAGTACGGGAGCAGTTGATCGAGGCCGGAGTCACCGGTGTCGAGGTTCCCGAGGAGGAGCCCGGCGGTCCGGCGTACTACGGGGAGGTGCTGCGGCGCGCACCTGGTCGCATCACGTCCGTCTTCGCGCAGATCGCGGACGCCGAGCCGGGCTCCGAGGTGCTGGTCTTCGGGGACCGGACCTCGATGATCGCCGCGATGCTGCAGACGCTCGCTGGGAAGCCGGTCGCGGACATCCTGGACGAGTACGAGGACGACCTCCGCGCGCTGAACTCGGTGGCAGCTGAGCCGTTGGATGATGCGGCGCTCGACCTGTACTGCGCGGACGCGTGCCTGGCGATGGTCGCCTTCCTCGGCTCCACCGATATCGCCGGCTACCTGACCGCGAGCGGTCTCACCTTCGAACAGCTCGCCCGCCTGCGTGAGCTGTTGCTCCAGCTCTGACCAGGTGACGGAACGCCCGGGCGGTGGGTGAGCCCGGATCGGCCGTGATGAAGACGATCTGCTGGTCGTCCTCGGGCACGGTCAGGACATCGCAATTGATCCGAAGCGGGCCGGCCACGGGATGGTCCATCGTCTTCGAGCGATGGCCGGGAGCATGGACCGGGCTGACCTTGTTCTACGGCCAGGCGCTGGCCGGTGAACGCCGGCGTGCCAGGTGAAGGTCAACGCGATGGCCCCGGGACGCCGGCGTACGGAGCTCAACGCCCGGGCCGCCGCGACGGTTGACGGCGACCCTGCCGAAGCCGCTGCCGGCGCAGTACGGCTGGCTCTGCTCCCGGCAGACGGCCCGACCGGCACTTTCGTCTCCTGGGACGGCAGCCCGATGCCCTGGTGAGGTTCGAAACGGTTGTCGACCACGCGTCTGGCACACTCGAAGGGAGGCGAGTGGGGAGAGTGGATGGCCGAGAAAGCGAAGCCGAATCTGGTGAACCTGACCGGGATGGCTGCTGCGGCGGGACGGGAGGCGCGGGAGGCGGCGGCGCGCCGGAAGATGCAGACCATCCGGCTCACCGACGCGGAGCGGCGGATCTGCTCCGACGATCTCGCCGAACAGTTCGCCGTCGGCCGGATCGACGTCCGTGAGCTGAACGACCGCCTCGACCTCCTGCACAGCGCCGTCACCCACAGCGACCTGGTCCCCATCTTCGAGGGCCTCCCGGCCCCGCAGCTCTACATCCGCGAACCCAGCAAACCGGGGCGCTGGCGCTGGGCCGCGTTCGTCGGCGCGGTCTGGCTCGCCCTGCCGTTCTTCCTGACCGGCCTGATCTTCCTCGTCTTCGGCCGCGAGATCACCGCCGCCATCTTCGGCGTTCCGTCCGTCCTCTGGGTTCTCGCGACCTGGCGCTGGGCCCGCAACGGCACCCGCGCCAAATCCGCTCCCCGCCGCTGACCTACTTCGTCGCTGCCACGTACAGGGTGACCTCGCCCGCGACGTACTCGGTGGCGTCCCGGACGTACCAGTCGTCGGGCGGTGCCGGGATCGCCTTGGCGTTCCGCGGCTGGTCTGCGTCGTAGTACTCCGCCACCTTCAGCTTCCGCTCCGCGAGGACCTGCTTGACCTCGGCGACCGTCCGGTCGCGCCAGTTCGCGCCGTGCATCGCCTCGCCTGGATCGTCCACCTTGCTGCTGAAATGGAAGTAGTTCTCGCCCGGCTTCGCGGCTCGCCCGAACTGGATCTCGGTCTGCCCGTCGTAGTTCTTCGGGATCTCCAGGCCGTCTTGGCAGCCCGGATCGGAGGCGTTCAGAGTGCCGCTGCACAGCTCGCCCGGTTCGAGCCGGTGCAGTTGTGCCGTGTCGCCGTCGTCGCGGCCGGAGAAGCTGACCATCTGACCGACGAACGGCGCGCTGACCGGTACGGCCAGCACCTTGACGTCCAGGCCGAGCCGCTTGAGTTCGCGGTTGTACTCCTGGGGATCCGCCGCCGGATCGACCACCCGGATGATGAGGTTGTCGCCGTGCGCGGTGACCGACAGCGCCTCGCTCCGGTCCTGGTCGGGACGGTTCACGACGGCCGCGGTGATCACGCCACCGATGACGACCAGGCTGGCTGCTGCGAGCAACAGCCGCGGGCGACGCGACGTACGCCGTACCGGCTGTGGCGCTTCCGCTGTGATCCCCGCGGAGAGCTGCTCCCAGGCGGCATCGCTGACGTGCGTGTCGGGGGCAGGATTGAGACCGCGGGTCACCGCGTCGATGTCATTCATGCGAAGCCTCTTCTCTGAGGTTGGTCAACGGCGGGGCGGTCAGCAACCGGGCGAACCGCTTCCGCGCCCGGTGCAACCTGATCCGTACTGCGTTGCGCGTGATCCCCAGCGCGGTCGCGATCTGCGTGGTGTCGAGTTCTTCCCATGCGACGAGACTCAGCAACTCCCGGTCCTGTTCGGGCAATCTCTGGAACGCGATCGCCGCCGGAGTGACATCCGCGAGGTGCGGTCCGGGCGGCTCGTGCAGCTCGTGGCGGAGCCGGTTCGCCAGCGCGTGCCGACGACCCTCGCCGCGCCGATGGTTGGCGAGCGCTCGCCGCGCCACGCCGTACAGCCAAGGCCTCGTCTGTTCACCCGGCGGTACGTCGTCGAGCCGCCGCCACGCCACCAGGAACGTGTCGGCGAGCAGATCGGCCGCGTCCTGCCGCTCCGCGGTCCGCCGCAGCAGGTAGCCGAGCACCGCCTCGCGATGCGCCCCGAAGAACTCCTCGAACCTCTCCCGCCGGGGATCCCGTGGCACGCCCGCCCCGCTCTCCGGCCCCGGCCGGGCCCTGATCGATATCTGGCTCATACCCGGCATATGTCCGGCACCGGTTCGATCCATTTCACCTTCGCCGGAGGTCACCTGCTTCTTGAAGTGCGCCGGGGCTGAAATAGCCTGGCGGGGTGATTGCCGAGCAACGTCTTGCCGAGCCTGCCGATGCGCCTGCCATCGCGGAGTTGATGCGGGCCTCCGTCCGGGAGCTGTTTCCCGCGTACTACGACGCCCGCCAGGTCGCGAGTGCCGAGGCGCACATCGCGGCGCTCGATCTCGCGCTGATCGAGGACGGCACCTACTACGTGCACGAGGCCGGCGGTGAGATCGTCGCCTGCGGTGGCTGGAGCCGGCGCAACAAGCTGTTCAACGGCTCGGCCGCCGGCGCCGACGAGCGGCTGCTCGACCCGGCCACCGAACCGGCCCGGATCCGGGCGATGTTCGTCCGCGGCGACTGGACCCGGCGCGGACTCGGCCGGGCGATCCTCACCTCCTGCGTGGACGCGGCCCGCGCCGAGGGATTCACCCAGCTGGCCCTGATGGCGACGCTGCCCGGCGTACCGCTGTACAAGGCTTTCGGCTTCACCGAGCTCGAGTCCGCCGACCTGACGATGCCCGATGGTGTCGTCCTCGGCGGTGTCGCGATGGAACGACCGGTCGACCAGAACGGAGACGCACGATGACCGCAGGCACCATCGTCCAGGCCCCCGACGGCACCGAAGTGGTGCTCGGCGAGATCGGCACCCGGGTGCTGCTGGAGAACCCACGCGTCCGCGTCTGGGAGGTCTCGCTGGCCCCCGGCGAGGCACAGGCCTGGCACCTGCACCACAACCCGTACGTCGTCCTCTGCCTCGCCACATCCCCCTGCCACATGGACTGGCTCGACGGCAGCGCCGCCCGCGAACTCAGCGAAACCGTCGGCGGCTCCGTCTACCGCCCGGTCTCCCCGGTCCACATGCTCACCAACGACGGCGACGCCCCCTACCTCAACCGCCTGATCGAACTCCTGGACCTGGGCGAAGAAGCCTCCGGTACGCCGTACGCCGCCTCCTCCGCCGCCCCGAGTTCCTTCGACGAGCCCGGCGAGATCCCCACCAAAACCGTCGTCGACGACCCCGACGTCCGAGTCCAGCACGTCACCCCCGCCCCCGGAGAGACCTACACCTGGCGCACCGGCCCGCACCCGTCCTTGGTCGTAGACCTCGACCGAACCACCCCCACCATCACCTACCTGGAACCAGGCGAGTCCCACACCCTCCCCGCCAAGCCCACCCAAACCCCAGGCTTCAACCTCGTAGAACTCCTCTACTACTCCGCCTAATTCCCCGTCCGCTTTGGGGAGCGCTGCCCACCCGGATCGGCGGCCCACACTCCCCAGTCCCGCAAGGCGAGCTACTTGGCGAGTAGTTCTCGGACGGCTGTGGCGCTGGGGAGAGTGAGGGCGCGGGCGGCGGTTTGTTGGGCGTCGGTGAGGGTGGTTCGGCGGAGGCGCGACTTGATGAGGGGGATCTGGGGGCCTACCGCGCTGAGTTCGTGGATGCCTAGGCCGGCCAGGAGGACGGCGGCTTCGGGGGAGCTGGCGAGGTCGCCGCAGACTGCTACCTCGACGCCGGTGGGGACGTTGCGGACCACGTGATCGATGAGCTGGAGGACGGCTGGGTCGAGGCCGTCGGCCAAGGCGGCGACGGTGGTGTTGCCGCGGTCGGCTGCGGTCGTGTACTGCGTCAGGTCGTTGGTACCGATGCTGACGAAGTCCAGGCCCTCCGCGAGCGACGAGATGCGCAGCGCCGCGGCCGGAACCTCGACCATGATGCCGACCTTGACGCCCCAGCCGGACGAGCCGATGTCGGCCAGTTCGGCCAGCGCCCAGGCGACTTCCTCGGCCGTCGTCACCATCGGGAACATCACCCGGACAGGCGTCTCGAGCGCCACCTGGCAGATCGCCTTGAGCTGATCGCGGAGCAGTTCGGGGCGACGGCGGAAGGCTCGGATGCCGCGCTCGCCGAGGAACGGGTTCGCCTCGGCCGGCTGCGCGAGGAACGGCAGTGGCTTGTCACCACCGATGTCCCAGGTCCGGATCGTGATCGGCTTGCCCTGGAAGGCCGCCGCGATCTCCCGGTAAACAGCGACCTGCTCGTCGACGGTCGGCGCGACCCGACGATCCCCGAACAACACTTCGGTCCGCACCAACCCAGATCCATCAGCACCGGCAGCGTCCAGAGCGTCCTGCACGGACCCGACATTCGCCAGCACCTGGATCGTCCGACCGTCCACGGTGGTCGCGGGCTGGGCGGCATCGGCAAGGGCGGCCTCGCGCTCGGCGAGGCGGTCACGGATCGTCGTACGGAAGGCTTCTTCGTCCGGGTCGACGACGAACGATCCCGTCCGCGCATCGAACCCGACGAGGCTGCCGGAGGCAACCTCGACCTCGCCGATCCCTGTGATCAAAGGGATTCCGCGCGATCGCGCGACGATGACGCCGTGCCCGGTCGTCCCCGCGGCGCGTACGGCGATGCCCGCGATCCGCTCGACATCAAGGCCGGCCGCGGTCGCGGCGTCAAGCTCCCGTACGACGAGCAGCCCCGCGTCGGCCGTCGTCGTCTCGCCGACGCCGACCAGCGCGCGCAGTACCCGATCCCGAACGCTCCGGACATCCTGCGCCCGCTCACGCTGATAGGGATCGTCGAGCTTCTCGAACGTCGAAGCCACCGCATCCATCGCCGACTTCCACGCCACTGGCGCACTCTTGCCCTGGGCAATCAATGTTGCCACCGAGTCAAGTACCGCCGAGTCGTCCAGCAATGCCAACTGGGCCTCGAAGATCGCGGCAGCCTCAGCGCCGCCCTGGTCTCGCAAGGCGCCTAGTTGCTCAGTGGCAACCCGACGGGCATCCTCGGAGCGCTCCGGTTCGTCGCCTGCTTGGTAGCCGGCCAGCGACACCTCTTCGTCGGCAACAATCGCCCGCCCGAGTGCCACGTCCAACCCGGACCCACTCTTGCCGGGAACCACCGTCGCCACAGAAGGCGCATCGTCGAAGGAGCGCTCGGCCAGTGCGCTGATTGCCGCCAACACCTCGTCCGCGTCCGGCCCGCTCGCGCCGACCCGCAACCGATGCCCTTGTTGCGCGTTGAGCGTCGCCACCATGCTCAAACTGCCGGCATCAACCGGCCCACGCCCACTCGTCAGATCGGCCACCGTCACCTGCGCATCGAACCGTCGGGCCAGCGCCACCAACTTCGCCGCCGGCCGCGCATGCAACCCATGTTCATTGCTGACAGCAACTTCAATAAAGTTGTCTGAGGCAATCACCGATGCAACGGCAGCAGGTCCGTCCCCGAGATGATCCTGCTTCCCGGCCAACCCCCGCGAAGCCTCTTCCAGTACTGCGTCCAGCGAAGCCCCCGTCGACGTCGTCACCACCGCCGCGACGAGCCCTTCGACCAACGGCGCACTCGACAGCTTCACCCGCTCCGCGACCTCGGGATCCACGAATTCCAAGGCCATCTCGGCACTCAGTACCGCGCTGCCCAGGTCCAGCAACACCAGTACGCCGTCGGGACTGTCCGCCGTCCCGATCGCCTCCGCGACCGCGGCCGCATCGGTCCCGAATGTCGTCTCGTCCAGCCCGGCAGCCACCGCGATCACCGGCCGGTCCCCCTCGGCAACCATCTCCGAAGCCAACCCGACAGCCGCCTCAGCCAATGCGCGGCTGTGCGAAACGACAACGATCCCGATCATGCCAGCGTGCGAGCGGCCGACTCCAGCAGCAGCGTCGTACTCGTCGCGCCCGGATCCTGATGACCAGCACTCCGCTCGCCGAGATAACTGGCGCGCCCCTTGCGAGCGACCAGCGGCGTCGTCGCGTCGCGCCCCTTCGCCGCCGCCTCGGCAGCAGCGCCCAACGCCCCTGCGAGATCCGCCCCGCCCGCCACCGCCGCGTCGTACGCCTCCAAGGCCGGCGCCCAGGCGTCGTACATAGTCTTGTCGCCCACCTCGGCCTTGCCGCGGGCAAGAATCCCGCCGACACCGGCCTTCAAGGCCTCGCCAACAGAAGCAGGTGTGATCTCGACTCCGGCTAGCGCACCGCCGAAACGCAGGAAAAACGTTCCGTACAACGGCCCGCTGGCCCCGCCGACCTTGCTGACCAGCGTCATCCCGGCCTTCTTCAACAGCTCGTCGACCGACGAGAACGAAGACTCGTCGAGCACCGCGATCACCGCCGCGAATCCACGGTCCATGTTGCTCCCGTGATCCGCATCCCCGATCGCCGAGTCGAGCTCGGTCAAGTACGCCGCGTTCTCATGCAGCCTCTTCGCCAGATCCCGCAACCAGCCCTCGAACGCATCCACTCCCATGCTCACGCGCCCCAGCGTAGGCCGGGAGTGTTCACCGGTGCGTCCCAGAGACGTACCAGTTCGTCGTCCACCTTCAGCAAGGTGATCGAGCAGCCGGCCATCTCCAGTGAGGTGATGTAGTTGCCGACCAGCGACCGGGCGACGGTGATCCCTGCGCTGTCCAGCAGCCGGTGCACCTCGTTGTACATCAGATACAGCTCGATCAGCGGCGTACCGCCCATCCCGTTCATGAAGGCGATCACCGAATCGCCTTGAGAATAAGGCAGGTCGCCGAGCACCGGCTCGACCAGCATCGCGGCGATCTCCTTGGCCGGTGCCAACGGCAACCGTTGCCGGCCGGGCTCGCCGTGGATGCCGATGCCGACCTCCATCTCGTTCTCGGCCAGCTCGAACGTCGGCTTGCCCGCGGCCGGCACCGTGCACGAGGTCAGCGCCATCCCCATACTGCGGCCGTTGTCGTTCACCCGCTTGGCTAGATCGGCGACCTCCTGGAGAGGTCGGCCCTCTTCGGCGGCCGCGCCGACGATCTTCTCCAGCAGCACGGTCACGCCGACACCGCGGCGACCGGCCGTGTAGAGGCTGTCCTGGACGGCGACGTCGTCGTTGGTGACGACGGACAGTACTTCGGTGCCCGCGTCGGCCGCGGCGAGCTCGGCGGCCATCTCGAAGTTCATCACGTCGCCGGTGTAGTTCTTCACGATGTGCAGTACGCCGGCGCCCGCGTCCACCGCCTTCGTCGCGGCCATCATCTGGTCCGGCACCGGCGAGGTGAACACCTCACCCGCACAGGCGGCGTCGAGCATCCCGAGCCCGACGAACCCGCCGTGCATCGGCTCGTGCCCCGACCCGCCGCCCGAGATCAGCCCGACCTTCCCGGCCCGGGGTGCTTCCTTGCGGTAGACGATCCGGTTCTCGTGATCCACCCGCAGGCGGTCCGGGTGCGCGGCCTCCATCCCCAGCAGCGCTTCACTCACAACATCGGCAGGGTCGTTGATGAGCTTCTTCATGCCCCCATCTGAGCACACCGAACGCAACTAGGGGAGTCCCTGCTCGGCGGCGACGTCGGCCAGGAGCGGGATCGCCCGGATCGCACCGCTCAGGGTGAGCATCAGTGCGGAAAGAGCGATGATGCTGCTGAAGACGAGCAGAGCGGTGCGCGCACCGGCGTGAGCCAGCAGAATCCCGCCGAGGGCCGGGGCAACCGGCACCGTGCTGTTCGCGAGGAAGCCGATCGCGCTCTGCGCCCGGCCCTGCATCCCGTCGGGCGTGATCATCACCTGGTAGCCGAACAGCCCGGAGTTGAACGAAGGCACCAGGAAGATCGCAGCCGCCAACAGAGCAACCAGTACTAGGGGTTGCAGCGTGAACGCCGTCGCCGCGAACGCGATCGCGATCGCCCAGGCCGCGACGATCCCGATCATGCCGGTCCTGAACCGGCGGAGGATGCGCGGTGCCGCGATCGCCCCGAGCACACCACCGATGCCGATCCCGGTCTCCAGCAGCCCGATGGTCGACGGGCGGACGCCGTGCCGCTGCAGGTTGAGGATCAGCACCAGCAGAGTGCCCTGAGCGGCGAAGTTGACCAGGGTCGCGGACAGCGCCATCACCCGGATCGCCGGTTGCCGGACCACCCATTTCAGGCCGGTTCCGATCGCTCGCAGGATCGGCTCGTGCTGCTCGCCGTCCGGCTCCGGCGCGGGCAGCGGCCGGCGGATCGTCATCAGCATGACCGTCATGAACAGGTACGACACGGCGTCGAAGGCGATCGGCAGCACCCGGCCGACCGCGTAGAGCGCTCCGCCCAGCGGAGCACCCAGCAACCCCGCCACGTGCTGCCGGCCCTCGTTGGCGGCCATCGCCGTCCCGAGGTCCGCCGGCTGGACGATCTTGCGGAGCGCGGCGTTCTGCGCGGGCATGAAGAAGGAGTTGGCGGCGCCGGAGCAGAAGGCGACGACGATCAGGTGCACGATCGTCAACCGGTCGAGCCACCCGGCGACCGCGACCGACCCGAACAGGACGGTCCCGGCGAGACTGCACGCGACCAGCACGTTCCGCCGGTTCACCCGATCCACCAGCGCTCCCGCGGGCAGCGAGAACACCGTTCCGCCGAGCGCACCCGCCGTACCGACCAGACCCGCCTGGACCGGCGATCCGGTGATCGCCAGCCCGAGCAGGGTGAACACGAACGCGCTCATCGCCGTACCGAGCGAGCTGATGCTCTGCCCGCTCATCAACCGGAGATAGTCCCCGTTGTGCAGCAGACGTCGCGGCGCAGGCATGCCGAGAGCGTACGGACCGGGAGGATCAGGTCTGGAGCTTGTCGATCGCGCGGTCGAGCCACTCGCCGAGGAGCACTCGCTCCGCCGGGCTGAGCATCTCGAGGTCGGGGGTGATCGCCCGCAATGCGACTGCCGAGGTGACCGCTCCGCTCTGGGCCGATGGCGGGGTATCGGTCAGGATCTGCCGGAGGACTGCGTCGAAGATCTCGTCGGGCAGACCGAGGTCGCGCTGCTCCGGTGGCGTGGTCAGCAGCACCTGGATGGCGCCGACGCCGGCGGCCTGGATCAGCCCCATCGCGCGTTGTTCACTGACGCGGAGACGACCGGCCTCGGCGATCCGGCGAACCCGCGTCCTGAGTACCTGCAGGCCCGACTCCGCAGCGGCCGAATGGAGCACCCTGTCCGGGTCGCTCAGCAACCGGAAGATCGCGGGGTTCGCGAGCCCGAAGTCGATCTGTGCCTGCCAGCCGGCCCGCAGATCGTCCAGCGGGTCGACGCCGTCGGCGGAAGCCGAGGCCACGATCGCCGCCTTGCTCGAGACATACGAGGCCATCACGTGCTCGGCGACCGCTTCGAGCAGTCCGTCCTTGTCGCCGAAGAGTCGATAGATCGTCGGCGCCTGAACTCCGGCGCCCTGGGCCACCCCGCGGGTCGTCACCGCCGCCGGTCCCTGCTCACGGAGCAACTGAGCAGCGACGTCGATGATCTTGGCTCGCACGTCGCGGCGGGTGTCGGTCACGTATCAACGATAACGCATTCTTGATTTCGCTTGTTTCCATCGTTACGCTGAATCTGATTCCAACGATAACAAGGAGATTTCATGATCATCGTCACCGGAGCTACCGGCGCACTCAACGGCGCAACCGTCGACCATCTGTTGCAGCGGGTCCCCGCGAGCGAGATCGCCGTCGCCGTCCGCGATGTGGCCAAGGCGCGGCGATTCGCCGAGCTCGGGGTGGAGGTTCGTCGCGGTGACTACGCCGACCCCTCGTCGCTGCCCGCCGCGTTCGAGGGCGCCGACCAGTTGCTGCTGGTCTCCTCGAGCGATCCGCGAGCGGATGCCGTCAGCTTGCACCGCGCCGCCATCGAGGCTGCCGTGCAGGTCGGAGCCGGCCGCATCCTCTACACGAGTCACCAGGGCGCCGCGTTCGACACCCCGTTCGGGCCTGGACGCGACCACGCCGAGACCGAGCAGCTCCTCGCCGAGTCGGGCGTTGCCTGGACGTCGCTGCGCAACGGCTTCTACGCCCACAGCCTCAACTGGTGCCTCGGGGAGTGGCGCGAAACCGGCGTCATCGCGGTGCCGGCCGACGGCCCGATGTCGTGGACCGCGAGAGAGGATGCCGCGGAAGCAGCCGCGGTCATCCTCGCGTCGAACGGTGGCTATGACGGTCCGACGACGCTGACCGCGAGCGCGGCACCTACTTTCGAAGACATCGCCGCCATCGCGTCCGACATCTCAGGCCGCCCGGTAGAGCGTGTAGTGATGGAGGAGGGCGAGTGGATCGCCGCCCAAGTGGCCGCGGGGCAGAACGAGTTCGCCGCACGCTTCATGGTCGGAATGTTCCAGGCAGCGGCGGGCGGCTTCTTCGCCGGAACCGACCCGCTGCTCGGCATCCTTCTCGGCCGCGAACCACGCTCGGTGCGCGACCTCCTCCGGGAGCCCGTCGCCGCGTACTGACCGCTGTCAGTCTTTGGGGCGGAGGAGGGGCCGGACCACCTCGCGGGCGTCGTGGATGCGGGACTTGATCGTGCCCAGCGGAGCGCCGACCTCGGCGGCGATCTCCTCGTAGGAGAGCCCGTAGACGTCCCGCAGGACGAGCGGGGTGACCATCTGCGGCCGGTCCCGCTCGAGCGTCTCCAGGGCCTCCAGCAGGTCGAGCCGGGTGCCGGCGATGACGCTGGTGGTGCGCGGGTCCGGCTTCTCCATCTGCTCGGGGTTGTGCGCGGCCTGGGCGGTGCGCTTCAGCTTCCGGTACGTCGACCGGGCCGAGTTCGCGGCGACCGAGTGCACCCAGGTCGAGAAGCTGCTCCGGCCGGAGTACGTGTGGATCTTGGTCGCGATGTTCAGCAGCGCTTCCTGAGCGGCGTCCTCCGCGTCGGCGGAGTACGGCAGCACACTGCGGCAGATCCGCAGCACGCGCGGGTGGACCTGTCGCAACAGGTCGTCCATCGCGTTCTTGTCACCGCCGGCGGCACGCTCGGCCAGGATGCCGAGGTCGTCGGTCGGGCTGCTGCTTTCGCTCATCTGCGCCTTCGTTGTCAGCGGTCCTCCGGAAGAGGGACTCCGAGTACTCCATAATGCCTTGTATGGGGGTCCCATCCAGACTAGGCCGGTACGTCGTGCGCCGACGCCTGGGCTCAGGCGGTTTCGCGACGGTCTGGCTCGCGTACGACGAGCAGCTGGACGCCGAGGTCGCGGTCAAGGTGCTGGCCGACAACTGGGCCCACGACGACTCCGTGCGCCGGCGGTTCCTCGAGGAGGGCCGGTTCCTGCGCCGGGTCGAGTCCGAGCACGTCGTCCAGGTCCACGATGTGGGCGAACTGGAGGACGGCAGGCCGTTCCTGGTGCTCACGTACGCCGACCGCGGCACCCTCGCCGACCGGCTCAAGAAGGAACCGCTGCCCCTGGACGTCGCCGTCGGCGTGATCGTCGAGGTGGGCCGCGGCCTCCAGGCGCTGCACCGGCGCGGGCTGCTCCATCGCGACGTGAAGCCGGCGAACGTGCTTTTCCGCAGTACGGACGAGGGGGACCGGGCGGTTCTGTCCGATCTCGGGCTGGGCAAGTCGCTGGACGAGGTGTCGAGGATCACGATGCCGGGCGGTACGCCGTCGTACGTGGCTCCCGAGCAGGCGATGGGGGACCGGCTGGACCAGCGAGCCGATCAGTACTCGCTGGGAGCGGTCGCGTACGCAGCGTTGACCGGGCGTTCACCGCACCAGGTGGACGGGCTGGGCGCAGCCGGGCGGGTCGAGGCTGCGCCGCCACCGAGTTCGCTGGGCTTCGCCGTACCGGACCGCATCGATGCCGCGATCGTCCGGGCGCTCCAGCCCGATCGGGAGAAGCGCTGGCCGGACGTCGCCTCCTTCACCCGGGAACTCGTCGGAGCGCTGGACGAGACCACCCGGAACTTCAGCGGGCCGGCGAAGAAGCCCGTGGCCGCCGTTGTCGATGTGGACAGCGTCGGCGGGGTCAAGACGGAACTGGCGGAGAGCGAGGCCGTGACGGTCGGCCCGCCGGGTGAGACAACCGCGCTGAGCGACGCGAACAAACCGACCGTCATCAAGACCGCACCAGCCGTCGACGCCCTCCCCGGCCCTGAAACCAGCACCGAGACCGGCGCTGAAACTGCCGCCGGTGCTGAGGCTGACGCCGCGACCGCGTCGGTCGCTCTTCTCGACGCGAAGGCCGGTACGGCTGAGCCGAAGAAGCGGCGCCGTGGTCGCTGGGTTGTTGCGGCGTTCCTCGCCCTGATCCTCGGCGCCGGTGCCGGCTTCCTCGCCCAGCGGTACTACGAGCCGCGCCGCGTCATCCAGGTCGGCCAGGGCAGCTTCACGGTCCGGGTCCCCAAGGACATGGCCGCCTTCGTCACCCAGGGCGACTGGCAGCCGCCCGGAAGCTCGAACGCCCAACCAGCCTTCCGGGTCAGCAAGTACGACAACTGGGGATCGGCCGGCACGACGACGCCGGGCCTCTTCGTCGGCGCGATGCAGGCGGCAGTCGATCCCACGAAGTTCCTAGCGCCAGGGAGCCAGTTCGGTTGCGCCAGCGATGGCACGCCGTCCCCGACCCAGATCGCGGCCGGCGACGCACTGGACAAGATCTCCACCGGATGTCCGGAGGGCAACACGCTCCTCCAGCGCGTGGTGACGAACGCCGGGTACTCCCTGCTCGTCCAGATCCAGGTGCCCGCCGATTACCGGATCAGCCCGGCCGAGATCGCCGACTCGATCTCCTTCACCGGCGGGCTCTCGTGAGGATCGACTTCGAACGCCTCCGGCCGTCACCCGCGCTGATCCAGTCCGGCCGCCGGCACTTCTACCGCTTGCGTTCGGTCGTGTTCCGGACCATCTGGCCGCGCTGAGCGGATCGTCAGCCAGGTCAGCAACGCCGCGAACAGCCAGAGTCCGGCGCCGATCCAGGCCAGCTGATGCAATCCGTGCACGAACCCCGGCCCGGTCGCCGGGCTGCCCACAACACCGCCGTACAAGGCGATTCCGACAGCTCCGACGGCCTGTCGTGCTGTGTTGTTCACCCCACTGGCGAAACCCGCCCGATCCGGCGGCAGCGACGCGATCGCCGCACTGACCACAGCCGCCGTCAGTAGACCCATCCCAAGGCCCAGACCCAGCTCAACCGGTACTACGGCGGCGAACCCGCCAGCTGGCCGTACCAGCAAGAGAGACGCAGATCCGGCAGCCCCGAGCAGCAGCCCGGCCGTCATCGGCAGCCGTGGACCGACCCTGGCGGTGATCCGCCCGGTGACGGGCCCCAGTACTGCGAGTGGCGCAAAGAGCGGCAGCAGTTCCAGCCCTGCTCGCAGTGCACTGTGACCGAGTCTCTCCTGGAGGTAAAGGGTCATCACCAGGATGGTGCCCAGCCCGACCAGGTTCATCAGCCCGGCGATCACGTTGCTGCCGACGAAGGCGCGGTTCAGAACCAGCCGCGAACGAGTCGAAGGCCTACTTGGCGGACGAGGAGGCACCAAACGGACGGCGAGGGGGATGGCCGCGGCGATCAGCGGCAGGTTGATCAGGAACACCGCACGCCAACCGAAGGCGTTGACGAGCAGACCGCCGAGGATGGGCCCGGACGGCAGCGCGAGTGCGCCGGCACCCGCCCAGATCCCGACCGCTCTCGCCCGCGCCGCGCGATCGGCGTACAGATCGGTGATGACAGCGAGGGTGCCGGGAAGCAGGAGGGCCGCTCCGATGCCCTGAACGGCTCGGGCGGCCACCAGGGTCTCGATGCTGGGCGCGACACCACACGCGAGCGAGGCGAGTCCGAAGACACTCAGCCCGGCCAGGACCACCTTGCGATGACCGATCCGGTCGCCCACCGCGCCGCAGAGCAGCAGGAGACCGGCCAAAGCGATCATGTACGCGCTGACGACCCACTGCTGCCCGGCGAGACTGGTGTGCAGGTCCAGCCTGAGCGAAGGCAACGCGACGTTCACGACTGTCACGTCCAGCTGGACCAGGAAGATTCCGACACAGAGCACTGCAAGCACCATGCTTCCAGCCTCTCGCCGAAACACTTCGAGTCGCGTCGAAGCGTGTCGGTGCCAGCATGGAAGGCATGGGATCAGCAGGAGACGCCGATGTGGCTTCAGCCGCAGCACTACTCGCCGAACCGGCCAGAGCCAAGGTCCTGATGGCGTTGGCCGACGGCCGGGCGCTGCCTGCTTCCCTGCTCGCGACAGAGGCAGGCGTGTCGCCACAGACGGTCAGCTCACACCTCCGCAAGCTCCTGGACGGAGGACTGCTCGCAGTAGAGAGCTCTGGGCGCCACAGGTACTACCGGCTCGCTGGACCGGAGGTAGCAGCCGCAGTAGAGGCCGTTGCAAGGATTGCCCGGCCCCTACCGATCAAGTCGCTACGACAAAGCACCAGAGCAGCAGCACTCCGCGAGGCCCGCACCTGCTACGACCACCTCGCAGGACGCCTCGGCGTCGCTCTCCTGGAAACACTCGTACGCCGTGAGGCACTCGTCCGAACCGACGGCGGCTCCGGCGCGGAGCGGCGCCCGGACGACCCCCTCGCCCAACAGTTGCCCGACGGCCCGTATGAGCTGGGTCCGGGCGCGGCCGAAGTCTTCGGCGAACTCGGGATCGACCTGTCAGCAGGGGGCTCGTCGCGCCGACTGCTGCGGTTCTGTGTCGACTGGAGCGAACAACGCCACCACCTTGCGGGCCGACTCGGCGCCTCCGTCGCGAACGTCTTCTTCGACCGCAACTGGATCACCCGCCGCCCGCACCAACGAGCCGTCGACCTCACCCCAGCCGGCCACCAGGGCCTCAAACAATTGGCCCAAGGCAACTAAAGCGGCGAGTCCGACCGGGTCACGCTCTTGGTCGCGTGGTCGAGGACATCAAGCAGCGCAGCTTTGTCCTGCGGCAAACCGGTCGAGCTCATCTCCACTCCCACGAAGCCACTCGAGTCGAGGACGACCCATCGGACGATCACATACCGGAGCGTTTCCGAATCGGGAGGGATAGGAGGGATATAGGTGTAGGCCAGGGTCGCTGCCTTCGTCACCGGATCGACGTCATGAGACAGGAAGGTGAGGGTCTGGCTGGGCGGCAAGTCCCTGAGTTGCTCCATCCGCAGTGCCATCGAGTCGGCCGGTGGCCGGGTCCGGGTGAAGCCGGACTCGACCCGCAGCCAGCGTTTGCCGGTCGGATCCGTGAAGCGGCCCAACAGTTTCGGGTCCGGCTGGGTCATCCACCAGTTCCGCGGCACCTTGACCGTGATGTGCGAACGCACATTCTTCTCGGTGTCGAACTCGCGGGTCCGATAGCTGAGTTCGTCGGCTTGCATCGGCTCTGTGTGGTCCGGTTTCGGCGTCTTCCGCGGCGCGACCGGAACCGACGGTGTGGACGACGGGTCCGTGGCCGGGGTTACCCAGCCGAGTGGAACCGCGCCGCCCGCGTTCTCCGAGGCGGCGCTTGTCATCAGGCCGATGCCGTAACCGCCTGCTCCCCCGAGCACGGTCACCGCGAGCAGCCCGGAACCGAGTAGAGCGCGCCCGATCCCACGTCCGGCCACGTTCACCCCTCCTCCCCGGTCCCCACACCAGCTACGTCCTTCGACACGCTAGACCGCCCCGAGGTTCGCCGGCCCGCCCCGATGTCACAGAACCGTGATCCAAACCCTTCCGGGCACCAACCCCGGTCCGCCAGGTCAGTCGTTGATCTCGACGGTCTCGCTGGCTTTGGCGGTGACCGGAGCGAGACCGGCCGCATCCTGGGGCAGGCCGGTGATGCTCATCTCGACGGTGGCGATCCCGTCGCCGCCGGTCGCCACCCAGCGGACGACGACGTAGCGCAGAAACTTGGTCGGGATGTAGGTGTAGATCAGCGTCGCGACAGTCCGCTGCTGACCGTCGTCGCCCTCCACCTGCCCGTTGATCTGGGAGATGAACTTCAGGTCGTTCTCGTACGGCTGGCTGGCCTTGAGCTCTGCGATCAGCTTGGCCATCTGGTCCGCCGGTGTGAGAACCGGCTCGAGTGCCTCGACCCGCAGGGCCTGGTCCGCCGACGACAAGAACTTCACCTCGCCCGGTGTCTTCGCTGACCGGGTCAGCTGCCAGCCGCGGGGTGCCTTGATCGAGAGCCGGACCGTGTCCATGTCTTTCGGGTGCACCGTGAAGCTCTGCTCGCGGAAGGTGAGTCCCTTCGACTTGAATGCAGGGAGGTCGTTCGGTAGGGCGACCTTGCGGGGAAGCGTTTCGGGCGGAGGGCCGGCAGGCAACGGTGTGGCTGTGCCTACCTCGTGGATCGGGGAAGAACCGGTGTACTTCGCGCCGCCGTAGTAGCCGCCCGCACCACCGAGCAGGGCGAGCAGGACGAGCCCGCTCACCAGGAGCGTCTTCCTCACCCTGCCACCAGATCCCAGAACGCCAGCTCGAACCGGACCACCCGGTCGAACGCCTGGGTCAGCTCGGGAGTCAGCTCTTCGCGATCGACGAGCCCGCCGAGCTGATCGACGTACGCCGCGAACTCCGGCGACGACCAGTTCGCGATGAATCCCGCGTACTGCGTATCGGGGCCGGTCGTGTCGCGCACGGACGCCCACGCGTCGTAGTACGCCTTCTCGACCGCATAAAGAACCGTGATGGCAACCGGCCAGTCGGCCAGCACAGTCGCGGCGATGTACGACGAATAGCCAAGGTTGACCAGCGACGGTTCGACCTCGAGGTCCAGCCCGCGTTCAGCGGCGGCGGCTTCGAACAGCGCCAGCTCGGGCTCAAGCGCGGCCAGTCCACCGGACAGCACCTCGCTCGCTTCCTCGTCCGGCGCGATCGCGACCAGGTCCGTGAGGAACGCGCGGAACGAGCGGACGAAGTAGTAGTCCTCGACCAGCCACCGGTCGAAGGCTCTTACCGGGAGCGTTCCGGCGGAAGTCTGCGCCACGAACGGGTGCTCCAGGATGAGTTTCCAGGCTGTCTCCTGGCTACTCAGCAGGGCGCGGGTCGTCTCAGGCACAGCGCCATTCTGACATCCGGGCGGGACAAGCCCGCGGGTGCTGCGATGAATCCTTTCAATTGACCGCGGCGGACCTCTTGACACCTGCTCCACAGCCTCCGTAGCGTGCGCGGCGTGGGAAAGTTAACACTCCTTTCCGTTTAGTTCACGTCAATCGGCGATATTTTCTGCAGCCGAGCTCTGGAGGAACCGTGGCATCCGTCATCGAGCAACGTCCCGTCAGCCGCCGGCGGCTCCTGCAACTGATGGGTGGAGCGGCCGCGGTCGGCACCCTGGCGGCCTGTGGGGGCAATTCGTCCGGCAGTTCCGGCGGTCAGCTGAAGATCATCGGCGCGGGCAGCCAGGAGGCCGGCCTGCGCAAGGCGCTGGACGAGTACAAGGCGAAGAACGCGGACTTCGACTTCAACCTGTCCTTCTCGCCCGCCGACCAGCTGCAGACGGCCCTGCGGGCGCAGTTGGCGGCCGGCAACGCGCCGGACCTGCACGCGGTCTACCCGGGCAACGGCAGCGCGATGTCGATGGTCCAGCTCAGCAAGGCGAAGCTGCTGGCGGACCTGAGCGACCAGGCCTGGACCCAGAAGATCCCGACCGGGTTCAAGGGCGCCTACCAGCAGGACGGCAAGACCTACATCTTCTCGCCTGGCACCAGCGTCCTCGGCGCCATCTACAACAAGAAGGCGTTCGCGACGGCCGGAGTACAGCCGCCGACGACCTGGAGCGAGCTGCTCACGGTCTGCGAGGCGCTGAAGAAGAAGGGCATCGTGCCGCTGGCCCTCGGCGCCCAGACGCCGTGGGTGACACAGCTGATCAACTACGCGCTGGTGCCCGGCACGGTCTACTCCAAGCAGCCCGACTTCGACGACAAGATGGCAGCCGGCTCCGCGACCTTCGCCGGTTCCGGCTGGGCCGACGCGATGAGCAAGTACCTGGAATTGCAGAAGCGTGGCTTCTTCAACGACAACCCGAACGGTACGACGTACGAGCAGGCCACCTCGATGGTCGGCACCGGCAAGGCGGCGATGGCCGTCCAGGTCTCGGCCGTCCTGCAGGCCTACCGCGCGGCGGCGCCGTCGCCGGACGACCTCGGCATGTTCCCGTTCCCGGCCACCGATTCCGTCGCGGACAACTGGATCCCGGGCGGCATCGTGGTCGGCATCGCGATCAGTGCGAAGAGCAAGAAGGCCGACCAGGCCCGCAAGTTCATCGAGTTCTGCGGTCAGCCGGATGTCGTCAATGCGTGGGCCGAGGCCGTCGCCTGTGTCCCGCTGTACTCCGAGGGCGAAGCCAAGGTGGACCCGGTACTCAAGCCCTTCCTGCCGTTCCTCGCGGACAACAAGGCAGTGCCCTTCATGGACCAGCGGTGGCCGAACGCCGAGGTCCAGCCCACCCACTTCGCCGTAGTACAGGAACTGCTCGGCGGAAAAACCACGGTCGACGGAGCCCTGAAAAAGATGGACGAGGCCTACCGGAAGTCTGCATGACGGCGCTCATCGCGCCTCCCGTCAAGCCGGCACCACCGCCCGTACGCCGGGTAGGCCGGCGCGGTGGGATCGCGCCACCCTGGTTCTTCGCTGCGCCGGCGTTGCTGGTCTACGCGCTGGTGATGCTCTACCCGAGCATCGTCGGTGCCGGGTCGGCCTTCACCGACTGGTCGGGTGTGGGGGAGCAGCGGTCTTTCGTCGGACTGACGAACTTCAAGCAGCTCCTCCATGACGACCAGGCCCTCGGCGCGCTGCGGAACACCCTGTTCCTGACGGTCGCGATCGTGGTCGTGCAGAACGGCCTCGGATTGCTGCTCGCGCTCGGCGTCCACACCACCATCAAGAGCCGGATGGTGTTGCGGGTCATCTTCTTCGCGCCGGTCGTGGTGAGTCCGGTGATGGTGTCGTTTCTCTGGAAGTACGTCTACAACCCGGCGCCGGACGCGGGCCTCAATGCGGCACTGAACGCGGTCGGCCTCGGCTCGTTGCGGCAGGACTGGCTCGGGAATCCGTCGCTGGCGATCTGGTCGGTCGCCTTCACGGTGATCTGGCAGTGCGCGGGCTACTCGATGGTGATCTTCCTGGCCGGCCTCGAAGGCGTGCCGCAGGAACTGCACGAGTCCGCGATGGTGGACGGCGCCGGCACGGTCGCCCGGTTCCGGCACATCACCTGGCCGCTGCTCGCGCCGGCCGTGACGATCAACGTGATGCTGTCCACGGTCGGCGGGCTGACGCTGTTCACCCAGATCATCGCGATGACCAACGGCGGTCCCGGCTACGCCACCGACACGCTGTCGACCGTGCTCTACAAGCAGGCGTTCGTGTTCGGCAAGTTCGGCTACAGCACCGCGGTCGCCCTGGTGCTGGCGATCTTCGTCGCAGCCGTGTCCTTCATCCAGATCGGCTATCTGCGGTCAAGGGAGACGGCGGCATGAGGACCGGGTACCGGCCGCGCACCTTCGTGCTGGAGATCGTGATGGTGGCCGCCGCGGTCGCCTTCCTCTTCCCCGTCTACGCCCTGGTGACGCTGGCGTTCAAGGATCCCGGGCAGATCGCGAACGCGCCGCTGTCGCCACCGAACCCGCCGTCGGTCGACAGCTTCGGAACCGCCTGGCAGTCGGCCTCACTCGGCTCCGCGCTGCTCAACAGCACGCTGATCACGGTCTCCAGCGTGATCGCTCTGATCGTGCTCGGCTCACTGGCGGCGTACTTCCTCGCCCGCCGGGCCTCGCGGCTGAGCTACAGCCTCTACATCCTCTTCCTGGTCGGGATCATCCTTCCGTTCCAGCTCGGCATGATCCCGCTCTACCAACTCGTCAACGATCTCGGTCTGCTCGGTACCTACCAGGGCATGATCCTTTTCTACACAGGGATCCAGCTGCCCTTCACGGTCTTCCTCTACACCGGCTTCATCCGTTCGCTGCCTGCCGACTACACCAATGCGGCGTTGATCGACGGAGCCTCACACCTCCAGGCCTTCGGGTACGTGATCTTCCCGCTGCTCCGGCCGATCACCGGCACCGTCCTGATCCTCAACGCCGTCCATATCTGGAACGACTTCTTCACCCCGTTGCTCTACCTCGGCGGTTCCGGCCGGGAGACCGTGCCGGTCCGGGTCTTTGCCTTCGTCAACGAATACACGTCCGACTACGGGTTGGTCGCAGCCGGCCTGGTCCTCGCCGCACTCCCGATCCTGGTCGTCTTCCTGCTCCTGCAGCGCTACGTCATCCGCGGTTTCTCCAGCGGCCTGAAGGGATAGCCGGTGCCCCTCCCCGAGCGACTGGCGGCGGTCCTGACCGATCCGCCGAGGTCCTTCTCTCCCGTCCCGATCTGGTGGTGGAGCGGCGAACCGCTGGACCCGGCCAGGTTGCGCTGGCAGCTCGAGCGGTTCGTCGAAGGCGGCGTCTACCAACTCGTCGTACTCAACCTGGCTCCTGCCGGTTCCGACCACGGTTGCGATGCCGACGATCCGCCGTTCCTGTCCGAAGCCTGGTGGGAGATCTTCCTGGGCGTCTGCCGGGATGCCGAGGAGCTGGGCGTCTCGCTGTGGTTCTACGACCAGCTCGGCTTCTCGGGAGCGGACCTGCAGGCGAAACTGGTGGCCGGCTTCCCGGCGTACGCCGGGCGTCGGTTGCAGCGGGCAACAACCTCGGGCACCGGGCGGCTGGTACTGCGGTGCCCGGCGGGCGGGCGCCCGATCGCCGCTGTCCTGGAGCCGCTCGACGGAGGGCCCGGGCAACCGGTGACCACGACCGGCGACAAAGCCGAGTGCGAGGCGCCGATGGAATCCAGGCTCTCCTTGTTCTACGACACCGACCATGGCTTCGACTACCTGAGCAAACAAGCCTGTACTACGTTGCTCGACCAGGTTCACGGGGAGTTCGCGCGTCGTCTGGGAGACCGGCTGGGCAAGGTGGTAGTCGGCTCCTTCCAGGATGAGCTTCCGTCGATGCCCACTTGGTCGGCCGACTTCGCCGACGAGTTCGTCAGCAGGTACGGCTACGACCTGCGGGACCGTCTCGGCGCCCTCTGGGGGAGTCCGTCGCCGGATGCGGATCAGGTGCGACGCGACTACCACGCTCTTCGCGCGACGCTGGCCGAAGAGGCATTCTTCAAGCCGCTGCACGAGTGGCACGAGCGCTACGGGCTCCTGGTCGGCTGCGACCAGCAAGACCCGGCCCGGGCCGGCCGCCCGATCGAGGGCGTTCAGCTGTACGCCGACTACGCGCGGACTCATCGCTGGTTCAGCGCACCGGGCTCGGATCATCACGGTGACGCTCGGATCCACTCGTCACTCGCCCATCTCTACGAACGGCCGCGAACCTGGATCGAGGCCTTCCACTCCACGGGCTGGGGCGGCACGTTGGAGGAGACCTTCGACTGGCTGCTGCCCTGGCTGCGGACCGGCGCCACCCTCTACAACCCGCACGCTGTCTATTACACGACCCGCGCCGGCTGGTGGGAGTGGGCGCCACCGTCGACGGATTGGCGTCAGCCGTATTGGCGCCACCACAAGCACTTCGCCGACACGGTCGCCCGGCTGTGCGCCGTACTGTCGATGGGTCGGCATCTCTGCGACGTCGCCGTGCTGTTCCCCACCGTGACCGCCCAGGCCGACCTGACCATGGACGGGCCCGGGCCTGACGCCGTTCGAGCGCAGGAGGTCTATCGCGAGCTGATCGGCGACGCGACCTGGTTCGCGCCGGTGCTCGGTGTGCTCGACCAGGCCCGGATCGATGCCGATGTCATCGACGACGACTCCCTCGCCGGTGCGGAGGTGGGCGCGGGACCGAGGTTGTACATCGCGGAGGAGGAGTACGCCGCAGTTGTGTTGCCAGCGGCAACGGTTCTGGAAGGTCCGGTGGCCGAGCGGCTGGACGAGTTCGTCACGGCCGGCGGTCTGCTGGTCGCGGTCGGTGCGCTGCCTGCCCGAGGCGTGGCCGGCGGCGACAAGGCTGTCGCTCTGTTGCGGGAACGGTTCTTGCGGGGTGAGGCGCACCTGGTGGCGACCGCGGCCGAGGTCCCCGGCGTACTGGCCCGGCTGGCGCGACGGGTGGACGCCGAGGTTCCGGTGCTTGTCCGCGAGGTGGATGGGTCGCTGGTGGTCTTCGTGCCGGCGACCGAATGGACGGCGACCAGGGTCGGCGACGGCCGGACGGTCGAGCGAGGGATCAGCCACGACTGGGCGACGGTCGGCTACGACTTCGATCCGGACCGCTATCTCAGTGAGGTGACGGTCAGGGTTCGCACTGCGCCGGGTTCGCCGATGCTGGTCTCGCCGTTCGGTGGTGAGCCGAAACCCCTTGCCTGCAAGGTGGATGGCGACATCACCGAGGTTGTTGTCCCCTTCGATCAGGGACCGGCTGCGCTTCTGATCTTTGCTCCGGGCAACGACAGTGCCACGCCATCATCAGTGGTGAACTGGCAGGAGGAGTTGCTTGTCGGTGACTGGGAAGCCACCCTGCTGCCGACGCTGGACAACACCTGGGGCGACTTCAGTTGGCCGGCTGGCGGTGAATTCGTAGTGGAGCGCTGGGCGTTGCGGCATCGGGTCGAGGGCGATGAGCATTGGAATTCCGCCCATGCCACGTTCGGGCCGCACGGGCTGATCGAAGGCGCCCCGGTCGAGTACTCGGAGCGGCTGGGTATCCGCAACGACCCGATCCACAAGGACTCTCTGGGCCCCAAAGGACACGTGCCGGAAGAGTTCCTCGACTTCGGCGTGGTCGCAGCCGGACAGTCGGTTTCCTTCCGGGCCGCCTTCACCGTGGACGATCCGCTCGACACCACGGTGGTCGTCGGGGCACCTGCCGCCAAGGAGTTGGTCGTCGACGGCGAGCTCCTGCCGATCGACGACGCCGGCGGTCACTTCGCCTCCGGAGGTCTGAGCCTTCCGGCCGGGAGGCACACGGTCGAACTCCGCCTGACGCCGTCCGACGATTTACCGCTTCGGGCCAACCTGGCCTTCGTCCGTGATCCAGCGGCCTATCGGCGTCCCGAGTGGATCGCGTCCGCCACACCACCTCCGCCGGGCACGGCGAACCGGTTCACCACAACCGTCGTACCGGCTGGTGAATCAGAGCTCACCCTGACCGCGAGCGGTTCGGCGCGGTTGTTCGTCAACGGCAACGAGGTCGGTCGGCAGGGTGGATTCCTCCCGTACGAGCGTCCGACGCCGCGGGTCCGCCGGTACGACGTGGCGGCCGCGCTGCGACCGGGTGAGAACGAGATCTCGATCGAGGTCGACCAGTCGGCGCCGATCCTCGTCGACGGGCTCGTCGTGTCCGATCACGACTGGTCCTGCGAGGTCGCTGGTGAGCGGGTGGAGGTGGTCCGTCGGCGGCAGCGCCATCGCGCACTGGCCGACTTGTACCTGACGCGCCGTCCGCATCCGTTGCCGGCGGCATCCTGGCTGGACGGCACGGATACCTCGGTGGTCGAGCCGATCACCTTCGCGGTGCCGCGCCTCGAGCCACAGCGGGTCGAGTACCTTGGCTTCGATCTCCCGCCGGGCACAGTTCGCCTCGAGTTCGATCTCGCCGTCCATGCTGTGCTCGCCGTGGACGGGACCGAGATCGCCGCCGGAACCGGTCGGCTGACCGTCGAGGTTCCGGCCGGTGCCCGCAGTGGCCAACTGACACTGCTGACCGAGCCGGGCTTCGAGGCGGGTGCAGCCCTTGCCGGACCCATCCGGGCGATCGTCGGTCCTGGCCGGATCGGCCTGGGCGACTGGGAAGAGCTGGGGCTCGCTGAGTTCAGCGGTGGCGTCCGCTACCGCCGCCGGATCACCACTACCGGCGATCGCTCCCAGCTCGACCTCGGCAAGGTGCGTGGGACGGCTGAGGTCTTCCTCGACGGCCGCAGCGCAGGAGTCCGGTTCTGCACACCGTACGTCTTCGAGCTCACCGCACCGGCGGGCGAGCACACGCTCGACATCGAGGTCTTCGGGACGGTCGCGCCCTACCTGGACGCGGTCAGCCCGACCCATTTCGTGTTCGGAGGACAGCGGACGTCAGGCCTGTTCGGGCCGGTCCGGGTGAGGCACTTGCGAGAGGAGCCCTGATCAAGTGACCGAAGATCTCAGACCCGCGGTGAGACTGGCCCGACGCCGGTTCCTCACCCTCACCGGCGCCGCCACCGCGGTGGCGTTCGGAACCAACCTTCCGGGCACGGCCGTCGGCAGCGGCGCGTCCGGCGGCCTGACCGGCAACCCGTTCACGCTCGGCGTCGCTTCGGGCGATCCGCTGCCCGATGCCGTGGTGATCTGGACCAGGCTGGCGCCCAAGCCCTTCGAGCCACTCGGCGGCGCGCCGTACAAGGAGGTCGGCGTCGACTGGCAGGTCGCGAAGGACGAGCACTTCCGCCAGGTCGTGCGAGCCGGCCGGGCTACCGCCCGACCAGAGTTCGCCCACAGCGTGCACGTCGACGTACAGGGTCTGCAGCCCGGTCGGCACTACTGGTACCGCTTCCGCGTCGACGGTTATCTCAGCCAGATAGGTCGCACCCGTACTGCGCCGGCACCTGGTCAGCAAGGCGGTCAGCTGACTCTCGCGGTCAGCTCCTGCCAGGCCTGGACGGACGGGTACTACACAGCCCAAGGCCATCTGGCGTCCGAGGACGTCGATGCGGTGGTCTTCCTGGGCGATTACATCTACGAGTTCGGCGTTTCGGCGGCCGGAGGATTGCGCAACCTGCCCGACCCGGTGCCCGACCAGTTCCGTACCGAGGCGGACACGCTCGACCGATACCGGCTGCAGTACGCGCTCTACAAGTCGGACCCGAACCTCCAGGCGGCCCACCTGAACGCTCCTTGGATCACCACCTGGGACGACCACGAAGTACAGGACAACTACGCCGGACTCGTCTCGAAGAACAACGCCCCGGTTGAAGACTTCCTGGTACGCCGGGCGAACGCGTACCGCGCGTACTGGGAGCACCTGCCGTTGCGCGGACCGGCTCCGCAAGGACCCGACTACATGCTCTACCGCCGCTTCAGCTTCGGTCGGCTGGCCGAGCTGAGTGTGCTGGACACCCGGCAGTACAGGTCCGACCAGGCCGCCGGAGACGGTTGGAAGGCGGACTCCGATGCCAGGCGTGATCCGGCGCGGGTGCTGGCCGGTCAGCAACAGACCCAGTGGTTCCTGGCTGGGCTGAATCGCTCGCGAGCGACCTGGAACGTGCTCGCCAACCAGGTGATCATGAGCCGGATGGATCTCGACCCGAGTCCGGCGGACCTCTACAACATGGACGCCTGGGACGGATACGCCGCCAACCAGGCGATGATGCTCGACGGACTCGCTGCGAATCGGCAGCGCAATCCGGTGGTGCTGACCGGCGACGTCCACGCGGGCTACGCGATGGAGATGAAACGCGACTTCGCCGATCCGTCGTCGCAGACCTACGGAGTCGAGCTGGTGCCGACTTCGTTCAGCAGCGGCGGTAACGGCGTCGACGTCTCGCCCAACGGAGAGAAGTTCCTGGCCGCCAACCCGCACCTGAAGCTGGTCAACGAGAAGCGTGGGTATTCCGTACTCCGGTTCGATGAGCGCGAGCTCCGCGTCGACTTCCGTGCGGTGCCCTACATCGATCGGCCCGGCGCGCCGATCTCCACCATCCACTCGTTCGTGGTCGAGGCCGGCAACCCCGGCCTGAACACCGTTGCCGGGAAGGCGGTCCGATGAAGCGCCCCATTGCCGTAGTTGCCGCTGCCCTGATGGGAATAGTTGCCGCAGGCATCATGGGACCTGCCGCGGCCGATCGTTCCGTCCAGCGGGGGCTGACCATCGCGACCGACGTCGCGCAGGTGGCGGTCACTCCGGTTCCCTGTGCGAAACAAGGCTTCGAGCTGCGCTTCGGCAACACCGGAACGACGCCCGTGTACGCCGATGCCTTCCTCGACGCGGCTGCACCGCTGACACTGTCGCGCAAGCTCGTCTCCAGTTACCTGCCGCCGGGCTACACGCTCAAGGTCCCGATCGCCGTCAACGCACCAAGGGGCACCGCGCCGGGCAACTACACGATCGAGATCAAGGCGGGAGATCAGAAGCTCACTCTTCCGGTGCAGGTAGGGGAGCCGCCGACCGACAACAGCGGCAACCTCGCTCGCTTCGTGCCGGTAAGCGCGTCGAGCGAACACCTGCCGGTGTATCCGGCCTGCGGCGCGGTCGACGGTGACCGCGACTCCGAGCACTGGGCGAAGACCACCGGCTGGAACGACGCCACCAAGGGCTACTTCCCGGACTGGCTCCAGGTCACCTTCGACCAGCCGCAGAGCATCGGCCGGGTCGACCTCTACACGCTCGATTCGAAGCAGTACCCGGCTGCCAAGTACGGCCTGAAGGACTGGGACGTGCAGGCCAGGGTCGGTGATGCCTGGCAGACCATCGCCGAGGTGAGAGGCAATTCGGTGGGCTTGAAGAGCTCCACCTTCACCCCGGTGACGGCTACCGCCGTACGGATCCTCGTGTTGGCTAGCAACGAAGGTCCGACGTACTCGCGAGTTGTTGAACTAGAGGTTTACAGCAGCTAGTACACCTCGATCCGGTCGAGACTGATGACGGTGCTGCTGGATGAAGGGTTCTTGTCGCCGGTCACCCGCACCTTGAGGGTGTGGGGGCCGGCGGACAAGGTCGGGCTGACGTAGTTGAGTTGTTCGCCGACCCGGATCGAGCTGTAGTAGTCGGCCCGCTGTTCCGGGCCGCCGTCGATCGAGATGGCGGCGATCCCGTTGCCGGTGTCGCGGACACTCAGTAGCGCGACCTTGGTGCCGGTGAACCTGATCGTGGCCGACGCATTCGTCTGGCCGGACCAGTGGTCGTTGCCCCAGAAGCACTGGTTGCCACAACCGGACCCGGAGCTCCAGCTGCCGGCATACTCGACCTGGTTCAGGCCGGTTCCGGTGTCGGTGTCGTTGATCCAGTAGTTCGCCGAACCGGGGTCTCCGGACGGCAGGGTCTGGGTGGCGCCGGCCGCGAGTGGGCTGCCGAGATTCGGCGTACCGTCCGCTTTCCAGCCGATCTTCTGCACGCGGGCGGTGCGGAAGGAGTACGTGTAGGTGCTGGTGTTCTTGCCGTGATAGGCGATCCAGTCCTCGGTCCCGTCCGGCGAGGTGAAGAACGAGTGGTGGCCGGGTCCCCAGACGCCGGTCGAGTCGTTCCGGGAGAAGCTCGGGCCGGGGATCTGCACCCAGTTCGACGCCACCATCGGGTCGAGACCGTTCGCGATGCTCTTCATCCACAACTGGTAGTCGGGCTTGCCGGTGTCACATGTCGAATACGTCAGGAAGGTCCGCCCGTTGCGATAGAGCGGCGTAGGACCTTCCCGTACTTCGGTGCAGCCACCGTCCGCCGGAATGGCGACCCGGGCGCCCGTCGACGTCCAGGCGTTGCTCATCCGGACGATGTAGAGCTGCGCCGGACCACCTTGTCCACGTCCGGGACCGGTCCAGACGAAGTACTGCTGACCGTTGTGGGTGATCGGTTCGCCGTCGATCGCGTACTCACCGAAGTCCGCGATCTTCGCCTTGAACTGATACGGGCCCTGCGGGTCGTCGCCGCTCGACTCGAGCACGTACATCCGGTGGTTCGCGTCGACGCCGTCGGAGGCGGTGTAGTAGATGTACCAACGGCCGCCGACGTGCCGGAACGCGGGCGCCCACATCTGTGTGTTACGGGTGGTGTTCGTGTCCCGCCACACCACGGTCTCGGGTGCGACCAACAACGTCGCGAGGCTGGGAGACGACCAGATGCCGATGTGATCACCGGTGGTGGTCGCCACGTAGTACTTGCCGTTGTAGAAGAAGAGCGATGGATCGGCGCCGGTGTTCACCGGATTCCGGAAGCTTTGGGACAAGATCGCCTGCTTGTCGGGGAGTTGGGCGGCCGGCGCCGGACCGGTGACGACACCGGTCAGCAATGCTGCGAGGGCCACGATGACCAGGGCGGGGCGGAGGAACCTCATACTCCGTCTTACAACGATGGAAGCCGACCCGTAAACAGTTCAGACCAGCACTAAATAGGTGGTCAGCTTTCACCGGCTGTGGAACCGTCGACGATATGGGGAACGTCGTATGCGGCATGAAGCTCAAGGTTCGCGTGGTGCACTACCACTGCCACGGCGTGGACTGCTGGTACGCCGACATCGACGACGCCGAGGACCGGCAGCCCGACGACCCGTTCTGGTACGTCGACGGCTGCCGTACCCAGGCGGAGGCCCTCACCGCCGCATGCACGCAGCTGGCCGGATTCGACCAGCTGCTGGCCTCCGGCGTCCTCCCGGTCCGGCTGAGCGAGGCAACCGCCCAGGCTGCTTAGCGAAATCTGTTGTTCAGGGCAACCAATGCCTCGGCGAGTGCGGCGATCCGCGGCCGGATCAGGTCGGGATCGAGCAACCGGGTCTGGCCGGACGTCTCGAATTCCCATGAGCTGTCCACCACCAACGCCAGGAGTTCGGTGTTGCTGCGCAAGGTCAAGCGTTGCAAGGCGATCCGGTGTGCCGCGTTCAGTCCGCGCTCACCGGCCCACGCCTCGGCCAGCGGTCGCGATACGCCCTCCAGCCACGGTGTGACGGCTTTGGCGAGGCGTTCGCGATAGTCGGCCAGCCAGGGCGAGCACGGATCACGGCCGGCCTCGACGGTGAAGAGTGCGGCGCTCGTACCGTTCGCCACGATGGCGCGCAGCAGCGTCACATGCGCCCGGACGGTCGCGAACCTGGGCGTTCCGCCGAACAGGTTCAGCACGACGCCGGTCTTCGGCACAACGGTGCCCAGATCAGAATCCATGGTCCCCCCACGATCCGATCGACTGCCTTCAAGGTCCGCCCGTGCCGGGCCGATGTCAAGGGCGGCTGTCCGTCCTCCGGCCGGCGGTACGGATTCGCTGGCGGCGACGGCTGCAGTGCAGGTACCAGCCGTAGGCGAGCAGAGCGCAGATGGCGCCGTTGAGCATCCCCGCGGCGACGTCCGTGACGTGATGCATCCCGCGGTAGAGCCGCGCGAACGCGACCATCAGCGGCATGAGCAGGCAGAGGATCACCGTGGTCCAGCGCAGCCAGGGCCGCTCGATCCGCGACGCGAGCAGGGCGAACGCGAGGTACAGGCCGGTCGACGCGCCTTCGTGTCCGCTCGGGTAGCTCGCCGTCGGTGGTGACTTGTCGAGCTTCGGGACCTGGGGACGATCGCGGTCGACGACCTTGGCCGCGATCAGGAAGATCAGCCCCTGCATCGCGATCGAGATCGGCGCGACGAACGCCAGCCACAGGTCCCGGGTCCGCCACAGCAGCAGCACCGAGACGATGACGCAGACGCCGATCACGCCCGCCGTGTTGCCGATCTGCGACCACACCGCGGTGATGGTGTTCCAGCTGCCGGTCCGATCGGAAGCAAGATCCTTGTTGACCGCCTCCTCCGCGTGCGACAGGCCGTCGAGTGGTCCGTCCAGCGCGAGGCCGAAGCCCACGATGACGCCGCCGAGTGCTATGCCGGGTGCGATGGTCCTGGTGAGGAGGTCGCTGCCGTCTTGCCGATGAAACCGATCCATGAAGCGAACATAATGCCCAGACCGAGTACGTGCCCGGCGAAGATGTCGGACGGGAAGTGCGCACCGATGAACAGCCGGTCCAGACCCACCACGAGCGGCACCACAATCGCGAGCGCGACGGCGATCCGGCGCCGGCCGGCGGACAGCAGTGGCCAGAGCAGGAAGACCACCACACCGGCCGCCAAGGTGATGTTCAAGGCATGGCCGGAGGGGAACGAATAGCCCTGGGCGTGCGGTACCGGATCGTCGACGACCGGCCGGGCGCGTTGGGTGAGGGGCTTGGTGACGCCGCCGATTCCCCAGCCGAACATCATCGTCACGAACGCCCACAAGGCCCGCCCTCTGAGCCGCTTCGCGCGCCAGACCCAGATCACCACCAGGGTCGCCGCGAGGTAGACGAAGATCGGCAGGCTGACCACCTGGATCACCTCCAGCAGCGGCAACAGTCCGTGCCGGACGCTGAACCCGGTCGCCGCCCGGCTGGCCGCCTTGTCGGCTCTGATCAACGGATCGAACTGCTGGCGCACCGCGAACCCGAGCAGTACCACCGGCAGGGCGAACGCCACCATCGCCACGATGCCCCGGAGCAACCGCCCGCTCCGTGCCCGGACAACTGCGGTCGCGCCTGCCCGTCGTATCGCCATGACCGACCTGTACCCATCCGGCCGCCGACCGGACGTGTGGAGTGCCGGATGCCTCTGAGTGACTGGTCGCGCACTACCCGCTGCTCTGGTCAACGCGCCGATCGGCACCATATTCTTTACCGAGATTTAGCCGTGACGTCCGGTCGCAGTGATCGTTGATCTGTCAGACACTTCCGATCATCGGGTCCTCTGGGGGGATCCGGGAGGGCCGCCATCGTGCACAAGTTCAATCCGCCACCGAGCTGGCCCGAGCCGCCGAGCGACAGCTGGCGTCCGCCGCATGGTTGGCAACCCGACCCGGAGTGGCCGGACGCGCCGGCCGGCTGGGGATTCTGGCTCAATCGGCACGGCCGCCGCGCCAGCGGACCGATCGGTGCGTACGGCGCCATCGACGCCGGCCGGCTCGAGCTCGCGACCGCGGATCGCTCACTGCTGTTGATGCACTCCTGATCTTGGTGCACTCCTGACGCTGTTATCGCCGCTTGATGTTATGTTACCAATCGACATAACATTTGCCGGGTGGCGACGGGAGGCGGGAGCGTGCGGAAACCGTCCTGGATCGGCGTCGATCTCGGTACCCAGAGCGTGCGCGCGGTCCGGATCGCAGCGTCCGGGGCCGTGCTCGGCCGGGCCGCCCGCCCACTGACCAGCTCGCGCCCCGACGAGGTGCGGCACGAGCAGGACCCGCTCGACTGGTTCGCCGCCGTCGATGCCGTACTGGCCGCGGTCGCCGACCCGTCCGTCGCCGGCCTCGCGATCTGCTCGACCTCCGGCACCGTCCTCCTCACCGACACCACCGGCCGCCCCCTCACCCAGGCCCTGATGTACGACGACGCCCGCGCCACCCTCGAACTCCCCAAGGTGATCGCCGCAGACCCCGCCCGCTGGTCCACAGCCATGCAACCCACCTGGGCCCTCCCCAAAATCCTCACCCTCACCCCCTCCACCCCGAGCGAGTGGCGCGTTGCGCATAGTGCGGACGCTGTTGCTGCCGACCTTGTCGGGCACCCTGTTGCGACTGACACCAGTCATGCGCTCAAGACCGGCTATGACTTGGTTGCCCGGAGCTGGCCGTTCGACGCTTTCGATCGGCTGGGACTTGGTCGCGAACTCTTTCCCGAGGTCGTCCTGCCCGGCGCCGAGCTCGGCAGGGTCTCGGCAGCGAAAGCCCAGGTCACCGGGGTCCCTGAAGGGACTCCGATCTACGCGGGCATGACCGACGGATGCGCCGCCCAGATCGCCGCCGGTGCCCTCGCGCCAGGCGCCTGGAACTCCGTCCTCGGCACGACCCTCGTCCTCAAAGGCGTCAGCAAGGATCTCCTCGACGACCCGACCGGCGCCGTCTATTCGCATCGCCACCCCGACGGCGGCTGGCTCCCCGGCGGCGCATCGAACACCGGCGCCGGTGCCCTCAGCACCCTGCTACCAGACGCCGACCTCGACGCCTTCGACCGGCGAGCCCGGGTGCTCGGTCCGATCGACGCCGCCGTCTACCCGCTCACCAAGCGTGGCGAACGCTTCCCCTTCGTCGCCCCCGACGCCACCGGCTTCGAACTCGGCGACCTCCCGGACGACCAGCACCGGTACGCCGGAGTGCTGCAGGGCGTCGCCTTCATCGAGCGACTCGCCTTCGAGCACCTGGTGAAGCTTGGCGCCGAGCCAGTCGGATCCGTGGCCCTCACCGGCGGCGCAGTCCGCAGCGGGTACTGGAACCAACTCCGGGCCGACATCCTCGGCGTACCGGTCGAACTGCCCGCCACCCCCGATCCGGCGTACGGGATGGCAATCCTTGCCGCGTCGGGCGCGTCGGTGACCGAGACCGCCGCCCGGATGGTCGAGATCGCCGAGGTGCTGGAGCCACGCCCGAGTGCCCGGCTCGAGCACCTGTACGGCGAGTTCGTCGCCGAGCTGGATCGCCGGGGATATCTGGGATGAAGACCGTCATCGTGCTCGCCCGGCACGGCCGCACCGAGTGGCATCACGGCAACCGGTACACCGGCGCCACGGATCTCCCGATCGACGACGTCGGCCGACAGCAGGCGAACCAGTTGCGGGAATGGGCCGAAGACTTCGCTCCGGATGCGCTCTGGTCATCGCCGATGCTCCGCGCCCGGCAGACCGCGACCCCGACCGCCGAAGCACTCGGTCTCCCACCCGTCGTCGACGCCCGCCTCCGCGAACTGGACTTCGGTACTGCGGAAGGCCGGATGCTCAGCGAACTGCCCGTCGCCGTGGCGAAGGCGTTCGAGCTCGACCCGGTCGGTCACCACTTCCCAGGCGGCGAAGATCCAGCAGCCGCGGCCGAGCGGGTGTATGAGGTCTTTCAGCAGATCGGGAAGGAACATGCCGGCCAGAAGGTGCTCGTGGTCGCGCACAACACGCTGATCCGGCTGCTTACCTGCCGGGTGCTCGGCCTGCCGTTGCGGGACTACCGCAGACTGCTTCCAGCGCTCGGGCCCGCGGCGCTGGTGCGGTTCCGCTGGCAGCCGGACACAGTAGGCCTGGAGGCTTACAACGTCCCGGCGGTACGAATGGAGAAGCTGGCATGACTTCCGACCTCGATGGTGACTCCCCAGAGCTGAGCCGGCCGGCCCGGCGCCAAACCGAGATCGCGGCGTACGTCGTGAAGCACGGCTCCGTCTCGGCGAACGACCTCGTGGAGGCATTCGGGGTCAGCGTGATGACGGTGCACCGGGATCTGGACGAGCTGGAACGCCAGGGCGTGGTCCGCAAGTACCGCGGTGGCGTGACCGCCCAGCCGACCAGCGTGTTCGAGAGCAACGTGGCCTACCGGCTGAACACCGCGCAGGCCGAGAAGGCCGCCCTCGCCCGGCATGCCCGCGCGATGATCGAGCCGGGGATGTCGGTGCTGCTGGACGACTCGACCAGTGCGCTGGCGCTGATCGACCTGTTCGAGGACATCACCCCGCTGACCGTCGCGACCAACTTCCTGCCCGCGATCGGCAAGCTGAGCCAGTTGCGCGACATCACGCTGCTCGCGCTCGGCGGGATCTACTCGCCGTCGCACGACTCGTTCGGCGGGCTGCCGTGCGCGCAGGCGGTCGAGGCGCTGAACCCAGACCTCTTGTTCTGCAGCGTTTCGGCGGTGTCGCCGACGCACGCGTTCCATCAGGAGCAGGAGATCGTCCTGGTCAAGCAGGCGATGTTGCGGGCGGCGCGGACCAAGGTGCTGCTCGTCGATCACGGCAAGCTGCAGCGCACCGCCCTGCACCGGCTTGCTCCGCTGACCGATTTCGACGTCGTGGTGGTCGACGAGAAGACCCCGGCCGATCTGGTCGACGGGCTGCGCGACCACGGCGCTCACGTCGAAGTCGCGCCACTCTAGGAGGCTTCATGGACGTCGGTGTCGATGTCGGGACGACGGTGACCAAGGCCGTTGTCTTCGACGACGAAGGGCAGCAGGTCGCCGAGGCGTCCCGGCCGACCAGGCTGGTCCGGCCGGGACCGGGCCGGTTCGAGCACGACACCGACGAGATCGTTGCCTCAGTCAACGAGGTCCTGAGCGAGCTGGCCGCGACTGTCGGCTTGCGGTCAGGAGCGGAAGCCGCGATCGCCGGCTCGAAGCCGGCAGCGGTACCGCGGCTGGGGGTGTTGGCGATTACGGCGCAGGGGGACGGACTCTGGCTGGTCGACTCCGACGGGCGCCCGGTCCGCCCCGCGATCTCTTGGCTGGATGCGCGGAGCAGTTCGATCCTCGAGCGGTGGACGTCCGACGGCATCGCCGAAAACGTTTTCCGTGTTTCCGGCAACCGGATGTTCCCGGGCGCTTCGGGGCCGCTGCTGGCCGCAGTACTGGCTGAGGAACCTGACGTGCTCGCGCGTGCCCACACAGCGACGTACTGCAAGGACGTGGTGATGCAGCGGCTCACCGGGGTCCGTGCTACTGACGTCTCTGATGCCTCCGCGCCGTTTCTGGATCCGCGGACCGGTTCCTACGACGAGGCTGCCCTGGCTGCTTGTGGTCTGCAGGAGTGGCGGCATCTGCTGGCTCCGGTCGAGCTTGCACCAGTGGGTGAGCTGACCGATGCGAGTGCTGGTTTCGCCTTAGGAACAAGGGTTTCCTCCGGTCCGTACGACCTGCCAGCAGCAGCTGCCGGGGCTGGTGTCACCGAAGTCGGTGACGCGTTGCTGACAGTCGGTACGACGCTCGCGTGTCAGGTGGTCACGCAGGAGCTGCCGGTTGACGGAGAGCCTGCTGGCTTGTTCCTGGGCACCTGGACGCCCGGGACCTGGTTGCGGGCGATGCCGGCCATGGTCGGTACGGCGGCGCTCGATCGCGTACTCGCGCTCGTCGGACTCGGAACCTCGCAGTTGGCCGGTCTGCTGGCGGAAAGCCCGGCCGGCGCCCACGGCGTGACTGTGCTGCCTTACTTCTCGGAGGCCGGCGAACGCGCGCCGTTCGTCGATACCGGAGCGCGGGGAACGTTCGACGGGATCGATCTTTCCACCACCCAGGCGGACCTGGTCCGGGCGACCTGTGAGGGGATCGCGTACGCCGCACGGCATTGCCTCGAGGCGGCGGGCTGGTCGGGTCGCGTCACCGTCTGCGGCGGCGGCGCACGGAGTACCGAATGGACGCAGATCCTTGCCGACGTGCTCAACAGCCCGTTGCACACGACCGAGGCGTCGCAGGTCGCGGCGCGCGGAGCCGTGATCGGCGCCCGGCGCGCTGCCGATCCGGAGAGCACCGGGCCCGAGTGGATCGCGGAGACCCGGCAGATCGATCCGGATCCGGCCCGTGCTGCCTTCTACGACGAGGGTTACGCCCACTACTTGCGGCGCGTCGAGTTGGCCCGCCCGCGGTGGGCCGACCCGGCGCCTCGCTGAGACTTGAAGCTGCACAGATGAGACCAGGAGCCTGATGAGAACCGTCCCCACGCTGCTTGCCGGAGACCACTTCGTCCGCAACGAACTGCTCGCAGCCGAGCTCGGGAAGCTGCCCGAGGTCTCCTTCGATTTCCGCGAGATCACGTTGCCCTGGCCGCTCACGCCGTACGGGCGGGTGGCCGAGGTGGACGAGGCGAGCGACGCCGAGAACCAGCTGATCGAGGCGCTGCCGGGAGTCGAGGTGGCGGTCACCCAGATGGGGCCGTTCACCGAGCGCGTGCTCGACGCGGCGCCGGACCTGCGGTTCCTGGTCTGCTGCCGGGGTGGCCCGGTGAACGTGAATGTGAAGGCGGCCGCCGAACGCGGCATCGTCGTGTCGTCCACGCCCGGCCGCAATGCGGGGGCAGCGGCCGAACACGCGGTCACCTTGATGTTGGGTGCCCTGCGCAACCTTCCCCGGCTGCAGCGCACGCTGGAGGAAGGGGAGTGGCGCAGCGATCTGTACGCGTACGACGAATGTGGCGGCGAGCTGGACGGTGCGACGGTGGGGCTGATCGGCTTCGGTGCGATCGGGAGCCGGGTCGCGCGAGTGATGCTCGCCTTCGGCGCCCGGGTGCTGGTGAACGATCCGTTCATCTCCGCGGCGCCCGACGGCATCGAACTGACCGGCCTCGAGGAGCTGCTGCGACGCTCCGACGTGGTCAGCCTGCACGCCCGGCTGACCGACGAGACCCGGAGCATGATCGGCGCGAAGCAGTTGGCCCTGATGCCTCGCGGCGGCGTACTGGTGAACACGGCCCGTGGTGGCCTGCTGGACTACGACGCGACGGTCGACGCGCTGGAGTCGGGGCAGTTGGCCGCGGCGGCCTTCGACGTGTTCCCGGCCGAGCCGCTGCCGGCCGGCTCACGGTTGCTGACGGCACCTAATGTGGTGATGACGCCGCACCTGGCCGGCGCCACCCGGCAGACCGCGCATCGGGCCGCATCCATCGCCGCCGAAGCAGTCGCCGCCTACCTGGCCGGCCGCGACCCGATCGGCCTGGTCCCGGCCTGAGCGCTCCTGTTCTATCGTGGTGATGCTATGAAACTGGCGACGTCGGATACGTGGGTCGAGCTGCTCCTGCTGCTGATCGCGTTCGTGTTGTCGATGCTGATCGGCGTCGAACGGCAGATCCGGCAGAAGAGCGCGGGTGTCCGGACCCATACGCTCGTCGGTACCGGCGCAGCGGTCTTCACGCTGGTGTCCGGGTTCGGCTTCTCGAACGTGCTCGGCTCCGAGGTGAACCTCGATCCGTCCCGGATCGCGGCCCAGGTCGTCTCCGGTGTCGGCTTCCTCGGCGCCGGGGTGATCTTCATGCGCCGCGACGTGGTCCGCGGGCTGACCACCGCGGCGACGATCTGGATGACGGCCGCGATCGGGATGGCCTGTGGGGCAGGGATGCCGGTGCTCGCGGTGGCGGCGACAGCGCTGCACCTGATCGCGGTCGGCCCGTTCACCCGGCTGACCCGGCATCTGCCGTCGCCGGATCGCCGCAAGATCGTCACCGTCCGGTATCTCGACGGCGCCGGCGTACTGCGGGAGATCCTGCACACGGCGAGCTCGATGGGCTTCGAGTCCTCGGTGCTCGGCACGGAGGTGCATCGCGAAGGTGGCCGGCAGCAGGTCCGGGCCGCGATGCGGTTCACCGGCCGGGCGCCGCTGCAGACCCTGGTGCTGGCGCTGGACGAACTCGAAGGTGTCACCGGCGTGCGGCTCCGCGACGATGATGACGACTGATGTGATTTCGCCGAGAAAATCACATCAATTATCTATACGTAACCACCATCTGGTGATAATTTCACGGGATGTGCAGCGCTGACGTCAAGGAACTTCTTGCTCTGGCCGTCACCCTCGCAACGTCCGCGGGAGCGGAACTGCTCACCAGGCAAGCTGCCTTCAGCATCGACGGGCCGGCTGTCGAGACCAAGAGTTCGGCCAGCGATCCCGTCAGCGCCGCCGATCGTGCGTCCGAGAGGCTGATCACCGACGGTCTGGCCGCCGCCCTGCCCGACGACGGACTGGTCGGTGAGGAAGGCGCCTTGAAACTCTCGCTCTCCGGCGTCACCTGGGTGATCGACCCGCTCGACGGCACGGTCAACTACCTCTACGGCCGTCCGGACTGGGCCGTCAGTATCGCGGCCGAGGACGAAGCAGGTGCGTTGATCGGTGTGGTTCACCAACCGAGGACCGGGATCACCTGGCAGGCCGTGCGCGACGGCGGCGCCACGCGGAACGGCGTACAGCTGGAACTGCGGGAGTCGCGGGATGCTTTGGTGAGCACTGGGTTCTCGTATCTGGCGGAACGGCGGGCCGAGCAGGCGGAGTACCTGCGGCACGTGCTGCCCGCCGTACGGGATGTCCGTCGGGGTGGGTCTGCAGCGCTGGATCTGTGCTCGGTCGCCGACGGCACATCCGATGCGTACTACGAACATGTGATCCAGCGATGGGATGTCGCGGCCGGCGGGCTGATCGCCCGGGAAGCCGGTGCGCGGACCATCGGCGGTCCGGGCACGCCGCTGGCGGACGGCGTACTGGCGGCCGCACCGGACCTTGCCGATGCGCTACTCGACCTATTGGGGAGGGTCTCGTGACTGCTCTCGATCTTCCGGTCCGGACGCATCCGGACGAACGGCGACAAGTTGCTGCAGGCAACCAGGAGCAGCGGCGCCGGCGGCGGCGCGAGTACCGGCTGTTCGCCTTGCTGGTGGCGCCGAACCTGCTGGTGATCGCCGTGTTCGCCTACTGGCCGATCATCTACAACGCCTATCTCAGCCTGACCGACTGGAACATGATCGCGGCCCGGCCGAAGTTCGTCGGACTGACGAACTACGTGAACACGCTGAACGATCCCGCCTTCCACAAGACGTTGTGGATCACGCTCGCCTTCACCGGCCTGATCGTGGTCGGCAGTCTGGTGATCGGGCTGGCGCTCGCCGTCCTCTTCGATCAGCCGCTGAAGGGCCGGGGCGTCGTCCGGACGCTGTCGTTCGCGCCGCACATCCTCTCCGGTGCCGCGGTCGCGACGATCTGGTTGTTCATCTTCGATCCCGGGTACGGCCTGCTACGCGCGCTGATCGAGCCGTTCGGTGCCGAACCGCCGGACTGGATGAACAACTCCGGCTGGGCCCTGCCCGGGCTGGTGATCGTCTACCTGTGGAAGAGCGTCGGCTTCACCGCGCTGATCTACCTCGCCGGCCTGCAGGGGTTGCCGAAGGAGCTCGACGAGGGTGCGGCGATCGACGGCGCGGGGACCTGGACCAGGTTCCGGCGGATCAAGTTGCCGTTGCTCGCGCCGGTGACGTTCTTCCTGCTGATCACGACGGTGATCGGCACGTTCCAGGCCTTCGACGTGATCGCCGTGATGACCGGCGGCGGCCCTGGTGATGCCACCACCACGCTGAGCTGGTCGATCTACAACGAAGGCTTCCAGGCGTTCAACGCCGGTCGCGCGGCGACGCTGTCGATCATCATGTTCGTGATCCTGTTGATCGTCACCGCCGTCCAGGCTCGCGTGATGGAGAGGCGGGTGCACTACAAATGAGAGCCAGACCGCTGCAGTACGTCGTACTGGCTGGTGTCGCCGCGATCTTCCTGGCGCCGTTGTACTGGTTGATCAGTACTGCGCTGAAGCAGTCCGCCGATATCTACCAATGGCCACCGGTGTGGTGGCCGCATGACCTGACCTGGGAGAACTTCTCGCTGGCCTGGAAGGCGGCGCCGTTCGACCGGTTCTTCCTCAACTCGACGATCATCACCGTGATCGGAACGCTGGCGAAGGTGGGTAACGCAATACTGACCGCGTATGCCTTTGCCTACTTGAGGTTTCCGTTCAAGAAGGTGCTGTTCACTTTGGTGCTCGGGGCAATGATGGTGCCCGGACACGTGACGTTGCTGCCGAACTATCTGACGATCGCGTCACTCGGCTGGATCAACACGTACGCCGGGTTGATCGTGCCGGGGATCGGGTCCGCCTTCGCGACCTTCTTGATGCGCCAGCACTTTCTGACCTTGCCGACCGAGGTGACGGATGCGGCCGCTGTTGATGGAGCCGGGCATCTGCGGACCTTGTGGCGGGTGGTGTTGCCGATGTCGCAGCCGATGCTGGTCACGGTCGTGGTGATCACCGCGGTGGAGGAGTGGAACAACTTCGTCTGGCCGTTGATCGTGACGAACACCGCGAACATGCGGACCTTGCCGGTCGGGCTGCTAATCCTGAAGGACGAGGAGGGGCTGGCGAACTGGGGGACGATCATGGCCGGCACCTTGCTGGTGCTCGCGCCGATGCTGCTGATCTTCCTGGTGGCGCAGCGCCACATCGTCGGGGGCATCACCCAAGGAGCGTTGAAAGGATGAGGCGTCGTGCGTTCCTGGGGCTGGCCGCGGCTGGCTCCCTGGCCGGCTGTGGCTACCGGTCGATCGATGCGGAGTACGAGCAGCCGGCGGGCGCAGTACCGAAGCAGTACGCGCACCGCACCCGGGTCGTCTTCTGGTCGTCGTACGGCGGTGCGAACGGCAAGGCGGTCGAGAAGCTCGTTGCCAAGTTCAACGAGTCGCAGCAGGACGTGTATGTGGAGGCGCAGTTCCAGGGCTCGTACGACGATGTGGCGCAGAAGGTCGCCGCTTCGCTGATCGCCAGGCAGGCGCCGGACATCGCCGTACTGTCCGATGTGACGTGGGAGCGGTTCTATCTCAACGATGCGTTGGAGCCGCTGAACGGGTATTTCACGGATGGCTTCGGGCCCGCGGTCTATCACCAGAAGCTGTTCGGGGAGTACGTGGTGAAGGGACAGAGCTGGTGTGTGCCGTTCGCCCGGAGTACGCCGATCCTGTACTTCAACCGGGATGCTTTTGCGAAGGCGGGGTTGCCGGATCGGGCGCCGCGGACCTGGAGTGAGTTGCGGTCGTGGGGGCCGTCGTTGGCTCGGGTTCAGGCTGGTGGACGGCCGTTGCGGAGTCTTGCGTTGGCGAAGGTCGATGGGGACTGGCAGTTCCAGGGCAATGTCTGGCAGTTCGGCGGGGCCTATTCGAACGGGCTCGACGTAACGATCGACCAGGACGGTGCGGTCGCGGCCGGTGAGTGGCAGCGGCGGATGGTGCACGACGACGGCTTTGCCTATATGGCGAACAGCGCGATGACGGACTTCGCGAACGGGCTGGTCGCGATGGTCCAGGATTCGACCGGTGGGTTGAAGAGTGCGATGAGCAAGGCGAAGTTCAAGGTTGGTGCGGGGTTCGTGCCTTCGGAGGTGGCCGCCGGCATCGCGACTGGTGGTGGCGGGATCGGTATGTTGCGGAATGCCTCCGCCGAACGCAAGCAGGCGGCGGCAGTGTTTCTCGCCTTTCTTGCGCGGCCGGAGAACTCGGCCTGGTGGACGACCCAGACCGGGTATCTGCCGGTGGTCGACAAGGCGCGGGAGGATCCGGCGCTGAAGAAGCTGATCGCGGACGAGCCGAACTACGGGGTCGCTATCGCGCAGTTGACCAACGCCCGGAAGCAGGATGCGATCCGGCTCTACGGACGGAATTCGAACGTGGCCATCTACACCGGGTTGCAGCAGATCTATGCCGACAATGCGTCGCCTCGCAAGGTCTTCGGGGCGGTCGCGCGTCGGCTCGAGGCGATCGCCGACGAGGTGCGGCGCCAGTACGAGGAGAAGGTGCTGTGATCATCACCGGCCATCGTGGCGCGCTCGGATCGGAACCGGAGAACACGCTGCGATCCTTCCGTCGCGCGGTCGCCGACGGCTGTGACGAGATCGAACTCGACCTCCGGGTGAGCGCGGACGGCGAGCTGGTCGTCATCCACGACGCCACCGTCGACCGCACCACCAACGGCACCGGCGCCGTCACGGACCTGACCTTCGCGCAGCTCCGTTTGCTGGACGCCGGGCTCGGCGAGGTCATCCTCACCTGGGCCGAAACGGTCGCCGCCATCTCCGTCCGCATCCAAGCCGAAGTCAAGGCCCACGAAGCGGTCCCTCTCCTGGCCGCCTCCCTCCAGGCTGATCCCTCGCTGGCGGCCCGCACCCTGATCACCTCATCCCAATCGGAGATCCTGCTGTCCGTACGCCGTGCTCTCCCGTCCGCCGACACCGGCCTCATCCTCGGCCGCACCCCACCCATCGACGACGTCATCACCCTCACCAAGTCCGCCCAAGCCACCTGGGCCCTCTGCGGCATCAAGGGCCTGACCCCCGAAGGCGTCGCCACCCTCCACGCCCACGGCCTCTCGGTTACCGCGTGGCCCGTCCCCGACCCCGAAACCCTCGCCCAAGCCATTGCCCTGGGCGTAGAAGGCATCACCACCGACCACCCCGATCGCCTCCTCGCACCCGCTCCGCGAGCGTAGTACGAGGGGTTTGTCTTGATGTGCGGAATTGTTCTACCGGGGCAGATAAATGTGTGATTGCCTTGGTTTATGAGTATCAGCATCGGTGTGGTCGGCGCAGGTCAATTCGCTCCTTCGTTCCTGCGGCTGTGGTCCGCGCACCCTGACGTCCGCGAAGTGAGCCTGACCGACGTCCTGCCGGATCGCCTCGCCGCGATGGCCGAACAGCAAGGCGTCGCGATCACCTACCAGTCGTTCGAGGAGATGCTCGACTCCGACGTCGACGCGATCGCGATCTTCACCCAGCGCTGGCTGCACGGCGAGATGGCGATCCGTGCGCTGGAAGCCGGCAAGCACGTCTACTCGACCGTCCCGATGGCGATCGAGGCCGACCAGATCGCGCGGATCATCGAGTTGGTCAAGCAGACCGGCCTGACCTACATGATGGGCGAGACGAGCTTCTACTACCCCTCGTCGGTCTACTGCCGCGACAAGCTCGCCAAGGGTGAGTTCGGCCGGGTCTTCTACTGCGAGGGCGACTACGTCCACGACATGGATCTCGGCTTCTACGCCGCCTACCAGTACTCCGGCGGCGAGGACTGGAAGAAGACCGCGTCCTTCCCACCCATGCTGTACCCGACGCATGCCGTAGGCAACGTTCTCTCGGTGACCGGGCAGCACGCCACCCACGTCTCCTGCATCGGTGTCCAGGACGATCGCGGCGATGGGGTGTTCGACAAGGAGATCAGCCAGTTCGACAACGACTTCAGCAACGCGACTGCGTTGTTCAAGCTTGCCGATGGTGGTGTGATGCGGACGAACGAGATGCGCCGCGTCGGGTACCCGTCGCACCTCCGCGAGTCGCGCCTGCGCGTTTTCGGTACCGAAGGCAGCTTCGAGCAGCTCGCCACCACCACCGTGTGGCAGACCAAGGAAGGCGCCGAGGACATCAGCCACCTGATGGAGACCTCGGCCGGCTCACTCGACGACGCCGACCTCGCGAACGTGGACCCTGCGCTCCGGGACGCCTTCCGCAGCGGCTTGTCGCCGGTCCACGACCGCAGCCGCCTGCCTGCTGAGTTCGACGGCCTGCACAACGGGCACGAGGGTTCCCACCACTTCCTCGCCGACGACTTCGTCCGCGCCGTCGCCGACAAGACCCTCCCCCCGGTCAACGCCTGGGTCGCCGCCCGCTACACCCTCCCCGGCATCTACGCCCACCAATCCGCCCTCCAAGGCGGCGTCCAACTGGAAATCCCGGACCACGGAGACGCTCCCGCCTGAACGTCGGCGTCGAGGTGGCCGAGTTCGAAGGTGAAGGTCGCGCGACCGCCGACGAGTTGGTCGACGCGCTGGCCGCGCTGTTCAGTTCCTGCTCAGGTCGTTGCTAGTTCACTGTGAGGGTCTTGCGGGTGGTTGGCGGGTGACATAGGAAGTAGGTATGACCTTCCGCCGCCCGCAAGACCCCACCCGCCCAGGCGAACGCCGCGAGCCCCCGCGCCTTTCCACCACCGACTCCACGGCGGACCATGGTGCCCAGCCGTCGATTCACCGGCCTCGCCGTGCTTTGGCAGGTGCGGTCGCCGCGGCGCTGGTGGCTGGTTCGGCGTTGGCCGGTACGGCGTCCGCGCAGGCCGGTCACCCGTCGGGCAGCCCCGCTCCGGCGAGCGCCGCGCTGCCGTTAGGTCCAGCGGGTTTGCCGGAGGCTCGGGATGTTCGGGTGCTGCAGCCTGGCGTCACGTTGACGACGATCGTGCGCGGTGTGGCCGATCCGAAGTCCGTGTGGACCGTCGAGGTGGCGATCCCGTCGTCGTCGCCTGATCCGGATGCGCCGGCGACCGCACTGTCCGACCAGCCAACTGCTGATGCTGTCGCCGCGCGGTTGCGAGCCGCCGGTCTGGATCCACGGGTGGAAGACGTACCGACACCTCAGCTCGCCGACGCAGGTGGCAACAACCTGGGCTACCGGGTTCGGCTTGGGTCGTTTGCAGCGAAGGCCGACGCGGATGCTTTGCGGGCGAAGGTCATCGCGGCCGGGGTGGGCGCCTCCAGTGTGTTCACCGGGTGGGACGGCGAGCCGGACGACGTGAGTGGATCGACCGGTCCTTGGCATGTCCAGGTGCTGACGATCGATCCGAGGAAGTTCCGCGGTGGCCTCGACGCGTCGTACGGGCTCGACCTCGAGGCGCGCGAGACCACCAGCACGCTGGCGACGCTGACCGGCGCGACGGCAGCGGCCAATGCCGGCTTCTTCGTCCTCGACCCGAAGTCAGGTGCTCCTGGCGATCCCGCCGGCGTCGCCGTGTACGACGGGCGCCTGGTCAGCGAGCCGACCGCCGGCCGTCCGGCACTGGTGATCAACGACGGCGCCCGCAATACGGCGGTCGAGCGCTTCCGCTGGCGCGGCGAGATCCGCGGCCTCGGCGCACCGCTTCCGCTCGACGGTCTCGACCGGGTCCCCGGTTTGATCCGCAACTGCGGCGGTACGGCGGACGACCTGCCGACCTCGAAGCCCTTGCACGACGTGACCTGCAAGGATCCCGACGAGCTGATCGCCTTCGATTCGGCGTACGCGGCCTCGACGCCGAGCGGTCCGGGTGCGGAGGTCGTCATCGATCGCCACGGTGTGGTCACTGCGATCCGTACGACGACGCGCGGCGGCGCGATCCCCGAAGGCGGCCGCACGGTCCAGGCCATCGGCAACCAGGTCCCGCTGCTCCTGGCCGCCGCGAAGATCGGCAACCGCCTGGAGATCCGCGCCTCGCTGACTGACCTTGGCGGGCACGACGTACGCCTCTCGCCTCGCACGACGATCGTCAACGGTGGGCCCGAACTGATTCGCGACGGCCAACTGCACGCCACCCCACTCGCCGACGGGATGGCTCCGCCGGACAACCCGAGCCAGTACTACGGCTGGGTGCACAAGCGAAACCCCCGCACCATCGCCGGCGTCGACGCCCTCGGCCGCACCGTCATCATCACCGCGGACGGCCGCTCGGAAGCCAGCCTCGGCCTGGGCATCGCCGAGGCGGCCGCCGTCGCCAAGTCCTTCGGCCTCCGAAGCGCCATCAACCTCGACGGCGGTGGCTCCACCACCATGGTCGCCAACAACAAGCTCGTGAACTCTCCGTCGGACGCCACCGGCGAACGCCCAGTAGGAGACGCCCTAGTCATCACCCCAACCCGCTGACCCACCGCCGGTCCCGGATGTTGCCCGGGGCCGGCGACGTGGGGTGTCAGGTGGTGTGCAGGACTCGGCCGGTGTAGGTGATGCAGCCGTAGGCGGCGAACCCGTGTTTGGCGGGGGCGTTGGCAACGCTGTCGATGTCGACCCACCGGTTGTCGCCGCCACAGTCGGTGTACGACCGGCCGACGCGCTGCCCATTGCAGCCGAAGTCGATCATCTTGACGCCCGCACCGACGAAGTAGTCGCCCGTGGTCGAGGTTGCCGACCGGAACAACGTGATCCCGGTGTCGGTCTTCCAGAAGCAGTCATAGATGGGAGCAGCTTGGGCCTCGCTGACGGTCAGCAGGGAACCGCCACCAACGGCGAGCACTGCGCCCAGCGTGCTGAGCAGACGTTTGGGGAGCATCTCATCCTCCGATTGTCCCGGGACGACCTCACGCCGTCCGCCCGGTCAGCATCGCCGCCACACCCGCCACCCACCCGGTTCTCGACCAAACCCGACCACTCCACCACCGGATCGACCACCTCAAACCCGCAGACGGTCAGCTGTCCTCAGCGCTCGGCATCGTGCGCCGGGCCGTGCGGTCGAAGAAGGTGGCGACCGCCACCGCGACGGCTGTCACCGGCAACATGATCGCCACGGCAGGCCCCCAGTCAAAGATTTCCGCGAGGCCGGACAGGCACATAGTGCCGAGGAACACGAACATGACCCCGCCGAAGAGGATCGGATGCCGTGCTATCCACGCGGCGCTGCGTCCGTCGAACAGTCCCTGTGGCGAGATCGCGAACAAGAGGAAGAAGGGGGCGAGGACCGCAGTCTCGAGCACGTCCTGCAGTTCGTGATCCGGGATCAGCAAAGCGCAGTACACGACCGCCACCACCGCCGCGACGATCCGCAACCACCGCGGCGGTCGCCTGACGGGCTTTGGCAGCGGGTTCCCACCGTACTGCGTGAGTCGGCTGCGCCCTGCGTCCAGGGACTCCTCGTCCTTGCCCGGCTGTGCCGTCATCTCATGTCCCCACTCGCGATTCGCCCCGACCAGGATCATCGCACGATGCAGAGGCCCTCGCGTTGGCGAGAGAGGCCGATGATGCGGGGGTGTGCGGGTGCGGGTGCGGGTGAGGGTGGGTGGGTGAGGAGTGAGGGAGTGAGCTGGTGAGGGAGTGAGGGAGTGAGGGAGTGAGGGTGCGCGGCGGGCGGTTGGTGGTCGGGATCGGTGGTGGGGGAGAGCTACTGTCTTCGGGTGAGTGTGGCTCAGGTGGTGGTGTTTACCGGGCTTCCGGGAACGGGGAAGTCGACGGTGGCGGAGTTGGTGGCACGGGAACTCGGCGCGCCGGCGTTTGCCGGTGATTGGTTGCTGGGGGCACTCAAACCGCACGGGCTGCTGACGGGCCTGGATCGCCCGGCCTTTCTCGCCATGTACTACGACTTGCTGACCACGTTGATGAATCGGCAGTTGATGCTCGGTCAGTCTGCGGTGATGGATTGCCTGATCAACGACGAACTTGTAGATCGATGGAGCAAGAGCGCTCGCCAGTACGACGCTCAGTTCCACGTCATCGAATGCGTCTGCAGCGACGAAGCCGAACACCGTCGCCGCGTCGAGACCCGCACCCGCAACATCCCCGGTTGGCGCGAGGTCGATTGGGCCCACGTGGAGCGGATGCGTACGGAGTACCCACCTCTGACCTTCGAGCATCTGACCCTCGACGCCGTCCGCCCGCTCACCGAGAACCGGGAGACCGTCCTTCGGTACCTGGGTCGCAAGGATTGACTCAATTATCTAGTGTACTAGTACTATAGTTCAATGCTCAGCCGTCGAACGATGCTCAAGGTTGGTGTTGCCACTGCGGCCGCGGGAGGGAGCGGTCTGCTTCGCCCGACCGCTCGTACTGCCAATGCCGACCAGATGACTCCAGGAGTTGAACTGCAGGAGATCATCGACGAGCTTGCTGGCTCGGCTGCATCGGCAGTGGTGGTTGAGGTTCGTGATTTTGGCAAGGTTTGGCGGGGGAGTAGCGGGGTTGCCGAGCTTGGGTCGGCGAAGCCGGTTGCGGTCACTGGACGGTTTCGGGCGGGGAGCATCACCAAGTCCTTCGTAGCGACCGTCGTGCTGCAGCTGGCCGGCGAGCGTCGGCTTCGGCTCGACGACACCGTTGAGCGCTGGCTGCCGGGCGTCGTCGCAGACGGCGACCGAATCACTGTGCACCACCTGCTTCAACACACCAGTGGCATCGTGAACTACACGAACACCCGTGAGTTCCGCACTCTCTACGGCACGGCCGACCAAGTTCTCGCCATACGCGACCGCACCTGGACTCCCCAGGAACTACTGAATTTCACCGCCGGTCAGCCGCTGCTCTTCGAGCCCGGCACCACGTGGATGTACTCGAACACCAACTACATCCTGCTCGCCCTGGTGATTCAGCGGGTGACCGGTAACCACTACGCGAAGGAGGCCGAGCGCCGGCTGCTGCATCGACTAGGGCTGCACGGAACGGAATTCCCCGGCCGTCGCTCAGTCATCGCGGGACCTCATGCCCACGGCTATCTACCGCGAAAAGTAGACGATCACGTCGAGCCGGTGGATATCACCAGGTTCAACCCGACGGTCACCGGTGCTTCGGGCGAACTCGTCTCCACCACAGCCGATCTCAACGAGTTCTACCGGTCTCTGCTCACCGGCTGGCTGCTACGCCCGGAGCAGCAGAGTGAGCTACTGCAAATCCGCAGTACGGGCCGTGACTATGACTACGGTCTTGGGCTGGAGACCAAGCTGGTCAACGGCATCCGGGTGTGGGGCCACGACGGCGACATCTTCGGCTGTCAGGCTGCCTCGTGGATCACTGAAGACGGTCGTCGCCAACTGACTATCGCCTTCAATCCGTGGGGTAACGGCGACCCGAAGCCTTCGATCGAGAAGTTGCTCGCCGTCGTCTTCTATTCGTAGATCTTTCGGAGGCGGTGGGTCATGGAGTTTTCCAGGTGCTGGTTCATGGCGGCCTCGGCGGCGGCGGGGACGCCGCTGGTGATCGCCTCGACGATCTGGCGGTGTTCGACGAGGACCTCCGGGCCGGTGTCGCGGTCGTAGTGCAGCCGGAAGATGTGCAGGTGGCAGTGGGTGCGCTCGAAGGCGAGACGGACCTGCTCGCTGCCGGACAGCCTGGCGATCAAGGTGTGGAAGCGGTTGTCGTGCGCGGTGAGTGACTTGTACCCCGCGTAGTCCACCGACGTCGGTTCGACTGCGGTCGCGAGTTCCGCATGGAGACATTCGCGGCCGGCGTCGTCGAGTCGTTCCGCCGCCCGCCCTGCCGCCCACGGTTCGAGCAACCGGCGGAACCGGTACAAGTCGTCGAACTCCGCCAGCGTCAGCAGCGGCGTCGCCCGATACCCCTTCAGAGGCTCCTTGTCGGCCAGCCCTTCGGACTCCAGTCGCGCCAGTGCCTCGCGCACCGGAGTCGACGACACCTGGAAATCGCGGGCGAGGCCGTCGATGGAGATCCGCGCGCCGGGACGGATGGCGTGGTCCATCAGCATCGTCTTGATCGCCTCGTACACGTCGTCGGCGAGCATCTGCCGCCGCAGCAGCCGGCGATCCGGCGGCTCCACGGTCTCGGTCATCGCAATCTCCAGGGACTGGTCGCGCCCTTGACCCGGCCCGCTTCGTTCGGCAGGGTGGCACTGTAATCATGCATCATGCACGATTCGGCACCGGACAGCTACCGGGAGGCGCCCGCGATGGTCAGTTTCGACGAGATCGGCGTGTTGCCCGAACCGGGCGACAACGTCGCGATCTGTTCTCGCCGGCTTGAACAGGGCACCGTGGTCGACTTCGCCGGTACGGCGGTGACGCTGCCGCACACGGTCCTCGAAGGTCACCGGATCGTCGCCCGCCCGATCGCTGCCGGCGAGGCGCTGTTGTCCTGGCACACCCCGTTCGCCCGGGCGCGCCGCGATCTCGCGATCGGTGACTACGTCTGTACGCCGACCAGCCTGGCCGCCGTCGCGAGTCGAGGGGTCGAAGGTCTCCCGGCTGAGCCGTCGGCCGACAACGAGCCGCTTGATCCGTACGAACTCGACGAGAACGCCCTCAACTTCGGCCAGCAGGTCACCTCGGTCGAACAACCCGGAACCTTCCTCGGCTATCCCCGCGAACAAGGCCCCGCGGGCACCCGCAACCACCTAGTACTCCTAGCCACCAGCTCCCGCAACAGCGCCTTCGTCACCGAACTAGCCAAACGATTCGCAGATGCGGACGGGTTTGATGGGGTCGTGCCGGTGGCGCATACGGAGGGTGGGGAGGAGGGGGCGCCTAACAATCTGCGGATTCTGTTGGCGACGCTGGCTGGGTTTGCCTTGAATCCGAATGTCGGGGCGGTGCTGATCGTCGACAGCGAGGGTGAGCTCGTGTCCGGGCAGGCGATCCGGGACTTCATGGTCGAGGAGGGGTATCCGCCGATCCGCGTGCCGCATGCGTACTTCACTCGCCGGAGTGGCTTCGAGAAAGACCTCGCCGAGGCGGCGAAGCTCGTTGAACCGTGGGTGCCGATCGTTGCGGCGCAGGAGCGGCAAGAGGTTCCGCTGGCTGATCTCTGGATCGGCCTGCAGTGCGGCGGATCGGACGCGTTCTCGGGTGTGAGTGCCAACCCGCTGTCCGGGGCTGTCGCGCGTGAGGTGATCCGGCACGGCGGCATCGCAGTACTGGCTGAGACCGATGAACTGATCGGTGCGGAACCGTACGTGCTCAAGAACGTCCGCGATCTTTCGACTGCCAAGCGGTTCCTCAGGACCGTGCAATCGTTCAAGGAACGAGTTGGATGGCATGGTCATACGGCTGAGGGAAACCCGTCCGGCGGCAACGTCTATCGCGGGCTCTACAACATCGTCCTCAAGTCCGTCGGCGCCGCCCGCAAGCTCGATCGCGACGTCCGGCTCGACCACGTCATCGACTATGCCGAACGCATGCCCGGCCACGGCTTCGTCTTCATGGACAGTCCCGGCAACGACCTGGAATCTGTTGCAGGGCAGGTCGCGAGTGGCTGCAACCTGATCTTCTTCACCACCGGAAACGGCTCGATCACCAATTTTCCGTTCGTTCCGACGATCAAGTTCGTCACCACGTCTACCCGCTACGAGTTGCTGCACGCGGAGATGGATGTCGACGCCGGGCGCTACCTGACCGGTACGCCGATGGCGAAGCTCACCGATGAGACGTTCGATCTCACCGTCCGGGTGGCGTCGGGCGAGCCGAGCGCAGGTGAACGCGCCGGGCACAGCCAGGTGTCGATCTGGCGCAACTGGCGCCAGAGCGGTCCACGTGAAGGCATCTCCATCACCACCGACGGCCGCACCTCCCGCAGCCTCGCCGATCTCCCGGCCGAAGACCGCGACGCCCCACTCCCGGCAACACCGCTAACGTTTTCCGCCGAGAAGACAAGTACTGCTACTGGTGTTGTGTTGCTGGAGGCGGACGGAAAACGTGTGCCTGAGCAGGTGGGGTTGATTCTGCCGACCAGTCTGTGTTCGGGGATGATCGCGCTCCGGCTGGCGGAAAAGGCGGAAACGGAAAACTGGGCGGGAGTTTCCGTCAGCAGGATGGTCGCGTTGCCGCATACCGAAGGATGTGGGTCGAGCGGCGGTGCGTCCGAGGAGACATTCGCGCGGACGATGGTCGGCTATCTGCTGCATCCGAACGTCCGGATGGCGCTGCTCCTCGAGCACGGCTGCGAGAAGACCCACAATGACTACTTCCGGTCGCGGCTCGTCGAGGCCGGCGCGGATCCGTCCCGGTTCGGCTGGGCGAGTATCCAGGCCGACGGCGGGCTGGACGCGGTCACCACGCGGGTCAAGGACTGGTTCGGCAGCTTCGCCCTCCCTGCGCCGGAGCAGGTCGAGGGGACGGTCGGCGAACTCACGGTCGCCCTCGAAGCGCGCGGCGATCTCACCCCGGAAACAGCCGAGGCGATGGCGTTGATCGGCCGGGAGATCGTCGGTGCGGGTGGGTCGGTCGTGCTCTCATCGCGAGGTGCGCTGGTCGCCGATCAGAACTTCCGGTCCGCCGCTTTCGGTTCGACCGCGGAGGTAGGTCCGACAATCGCGCACGGACAGCGGTTCACTCTTCCGGGCTGGCACGTGATGCGGATGCCGGGCAAGGACTGGATGGAGACGGCCACCGGGTTCGGGGCGGGCGGCGTACAGCAGATCCTTGCGCATGTCGCTGGCGGCACCTTGTCGGCTCAGCGCTTCGTCCCGGTCGTCCAATTCAGCAGTCATCCGCCGACGGTCGCGACGTACGGGGACGATCTCGATGCCGTCGCCCTCGGTGACGCGGGCGAGCAGGCGCAGGCCGGCCTGGAGATCATCGCTGCTGTCGCGAGTCGGCGGCAGACCCCGAAAGCAGTTGCCTCCGGCAACGTCGGCTTCCAGATCACCCGCGGCCTCCTCGGCACCTCGATGTAACCCGACTACCCGATGCAGCGCCGGCATTTCGATGTGAAAGGTAGAACCTGATGCACCTGGTCCGTTTCCAGCTCCCAGGCCAACCGCCCCAGGCCGGGGTCCGAACCGGTGACACGGTGGCACCGGTTCGCGGCATCACACGGATCGCGGAGCTCCTCCACCTGACAGCCGAGGAGCTCCGCACCGCCACCGCCCCGGACCAACTCGGCGACCCGATCCCCCTGTCCGGCGTGCGGCTGCTTGCGCCGCTTGATGGGTATGGGGAGGTGTGGTGTGCGGGGGTGACTTATGAGCGGTCGCGGGGGGCTCGGATGGAGGAGAGTACTGAGCAGTCTGTGTATGACCGGGTGTACTCGGCGAAGAGGCCTGAGCTGTTTCCGAAGGCGGCGGCTTGGCGGGTGGTGACGGAAGGGGAGCCGATCGGGATTCGGGGAGATTCCGGGCACGACGTACCGGAGCCCGAGTTGGCGGTCGTCGCCAATCGGTACGGCGAGATCGTCGGGTTCACCATCTGCAACGACGTCAGCTCGCGGTCGATCGAGGGCGAGAACCCGCTCTACATCCCGCAGGCGAAGGTGTTCGCCGGCGGATGCGCGCTGGCGAACGGGATCCGGCCGGTCTGGGAGGTCGCCGACCCGAAGGACCTCACCATCGACCTCGCGATCCGCCGCGGCGACGAAGAGGTCTTCACCGGTACGACGTCCACCAAGAACCTGGTCCGCGAACTGCAGGACCTGATCGACGTGCTCTTCTTCCCCAACGACTTCCCCGACGGTGTGATCCTCGCGACCGGCACCGGGATCGTCCCCGAACTCGACTTCGCGCTCCAGGCGGACGACGTGGTGGCGATCGCGATCAGCGAGATCGGCACGCTGACGAATACGGTGGCAGTCGGCCGGGAACCTTTCGCCTTCCTGGCAGCCCAGACCCTGGAGGAGAACCGATGACCCCGGACACCACCCCTGCCGAGCTCGAGCAGGCGCTGACCGACGCCGCCGAGGCCGCGCGGCCGTTGGCCGCCTCGGAACCGGCCCTCCGGGCCGGGTGGA